>JBJEOX010000432.1:0-4381 GCA_051880935.1 Ruminococcus sp. | reverse complement strand
CAATCCTTAAGGTCGTGATAACCCGAAACGCTCATAGGTACAAGCGGCAGTCTGCACTCGCCTGCATCATATCCGAAAAGATTCATTGCGGTCTTAATCGGAATCGGGTTAACGTCGCTGAACAAAACGTTCATAAGCTCAAGGTAATGGAAATGAAGCTTCTGAGCCTCAGCAAAGTTATTTTCAAGGCAAAGCTGACAGATTCTGTGCATCTCGGAAGGACAGATGTTTGCAAAAACAGAAATTACGCCGAGTGCTCCGAGTGACATAAACGGTACGGTCTGGTCGTCGTTACCGGAATAGATGTCAAGCTTATCTCCGCAAAGCGAACGGATTAATGCAACCTGCGAAATATTACCGCTTGCTTCCTTAGCCGCAACGATTCTCTCGTGCTTGCAAAGCTCCTGATATGTCTTAGGCTGAATGTTGCAGCCTGTTCTTGACGGAACATTATAAAGAATAATCGGCAAATCTACAGAATCTGCAATTACGTTAAAGTGCTTTACAAGACCTGCCTGTGATGTCTTGTTATAGTAAGGAGTTACGCAAAGAAGTGCGTCTGCTCCTGTCTTTTCTGCTGACTTTGAAAGCATAACTGCTGTTGATGTGTCGTTGCTGCCTGTACCTGCAATAACGGGAATTCTTCCGTTAATCTTTTCAGCTACAAAAGAAAGCACCTCGCAGTGTTCCTTTTCCGAAAGAGTAGCTGCTTCACCCGTAGTACCGCAGGCAATGATAGCGTCAGTACCGTTTTCAACATGAAATTCAAGAAGCTGTCCGAGAACATCATAGTTTACGCTTCCGTCAGACTTCATAGGCGTAATAATAGCAACGCCCGAACCGGTGAAAATGTGGTTAGCCATAGTTACCTCCGTAATTAATCCATGTAGCCTTCAGCACAGAGAAGCTCGGCAAGAAGAACCGCACCGCCTGCTGCACCTCTTAATGTGTTGTGTGACATACATACAAATTTATAATCGTACTGTGTATCTTCTCTGAGTCTGCCCACAGAAACAGCCATACCGTTTTCGAGATTTCTCTCCGACTTAATCTGAGGACGGTCAGGCTCAGTGAAGTAATGTAAGAACTGCTTGGGAGCACTGGGAAGCTCAAGCTCCTGTGCTCTGCCCTTATAATTTTCCCAGATATTAATAATCTCGTCAACCGAGGGTTTCTTTACGCCGTCTTTAAAGGACATAAATACAGCGGCTGTGTGACCGTCGGAAACGGGTACACGGATACACTGTGATGTGATTGCGATATCGTCTGTGTTGACAATTTTATCGCCCTCGATATGTCCCCAGATTTTGAGCGGCTCTTTTTCGGATTTTTCTTCCTCGCCGCCGATGTACGGGATTACGTTATCTATCATCTCAGGCCATGTATTGAATGTTTTGCCTGCGCCTGAAATTGCCTGATATGTGCAGGCGAGCACCTTATTAACGCCAAGCTCCTTTAAGGGATTGATTGCAGGTACGTAGCTCTGGAGTGAGCAGTTTGACTTAACTGCAACAAAGCCTCTTTTTGTTCCAAGGCGTTTTCTCTGTGCTTCAATGATTTTGATATGGTCTGCGTTGATTTCGGGGATTACCATAGGTACGTCCTCTGTGAAACGGTGAGCAGAGTTATTTGAAACAATCGGGCACTCAGCCTTTGCATATTTTTCTTCAAGTGCTCTGATTTCATCTTTTTTCATATTTACAGCGCAGAAGCAGAAGTCAACCTTTGAAGCAACCTCTTCAACATTTTCTGCGTTAAGAATTACCATATCTTTATATTTTTCAGGGAGCGCTGCAGTCATATGCCATCTGCCCTCAACAGTTTCGCCATATGTTTTGCCTGCGCTTCTGGCGCTTGCTGCAAGTGCAGTAACCTCAAACCAAGGGTGATTTTCGAGCAGCAGCGCAAAACGCTGACCTACCATACCCGTAGCTCCGATAATACCAACTTTGTACTTTTTCACAATAATTCCTCCGAATTAAACAAATTTTAAAAAAAGCAGTTGCCTTATTCGATTAAATATTATATTATAGAAACAGTGCGTTAAAAACACCACATAAAACGAACAGCCACACTACCCATTATTAAATTATAATATACCATTTTACGCAGTCATTGTCAATTATTTTACTGCTATGAATTAAAGAAATTTTATTGTACGAAGTGAGGATATAATGAAAACGAGTGACTTTTACTATGATTTACCAAAGGAGCTTATTGCCCAGACTCCGCTTGAACCGAGGGACAGTTCAAGGCTTCTTGTGCTCGGATGAGAAAGCGGAAGCATTGAGCACAGGCATTTTTACGACATAATTGATTATCTTAATCCCGGTGATTTGCTTGTTTGCAACGATTCAAGAGTTCTGCCTGCAAGAATTTACGGAATTAAGGACGAAACAGGCGCAAGAGTCGAATTTTTGCTGTTAAAGCAGGTAAGCGGCAACAAATGGGAAACACTTTGCAAGCCGGGTAAAAAAGCTCGTGAAGGCACAAAATTCAGCTTTGGAAACGGAATAATGACCGCAACTGTTGTTGAAGTTAAGGACGACGGCAACAGAATTGTTGACTTTGAATGCGAGGATAATTTCTTTGCCGCACTTGACAGAATCGGTCAGATGCCTCTCCCTCCCTACATTACTGAGGAACTTAAAGATAAAGAAAGGTATCAGACGGTTTACAGTCAAGAGTTAGGCTCTGCGGCTGCTCCGACGGCAGGCTTACACTTCACGAATGAGCTTATGGAGAAAATCAGAGCAAAGGGAGTTAATATTGCATATGTAACGCTTCACGTAGGTCTGGGAACATTCAGACCGGTTAAGGTTGATGATGTTACAAAGCACAAAATGCACAGCGAGCATTACGAAATTCCCGAAGAAACTGCAAAGCTCATTAATGAAACAAAGAAAAACGGAAAACGGGTAATTGCAGTCGGAACTACTTCCTGCCGTACACTTGAAAGTGTGGCAAGCCTTTACGGTGAAATCAAGCCCTGCGACGGATTTACGGATATTTTTATCTATCCGGGATATCAATTCAAGGTTCTCGACGGACTTATCACAAACTTTCACCTCCCCGAAAGTACGCTTATTATGCTTGTTTCTGCCTTTGCAGGTTATGACAACATTATGAACGCTTATAAGGTTGCCGTTGGAGAAAAATACAGATTCTTCTCATTTGGCGACGCAATGTTCATTTCATAGGAGGATATATGTTTAAACTTATTAAAAAAGAAGGAAATGCACGCAGAGGTGAATTCGTTACACCTCACGGGATAATTCAGACTCCTGCGTTTATGAATGTTGCAACCTGCGGCGCAATAAAGGGTGCTGTTTCGGCGCTTGATTTAAAAAATATAAAATGTCAGGTACAGCTTTGCAACACCTATCACCTACATTTAAGACCCGGTGATTGCAAGGTTAAACAGCTCGGAGGACTTCACAAATTCACACGCTGGGACGGTCCTATTCTTACCGACAGCGGCGGTTTTCAGGTTTTCTCGCTTGCAAAATTGCGTAATATCAAAGAAGAAGGCGTTTACTTTAATTCACACATTGACGGCAGAAAGATTTTTATGGGTCCCGAGGAGAGTATGAGAATACAGTCAAATCTCGGTTCAACAATTGCTATGGCTTTTGACGAATGTGTTGAAAATCCATCTCCCTATGACTATACAAAAGACAGTGTTGCACGTACTACAAGATGGCTTAAAAGATGCATTGCCGAAATGGACAGGCTCAACAGCCTCGACGATACGATTAACAAAGAACAGATGCTTTTTGCAATTAATCAGGGCGGTATTTTCAAAGACTTACGAGTTGAACATATGAAAGAAATTGCAGCACTTAATCTTGACGGCTACGCAATCGGAGGACTTGCCGTCGGTGAGCCTGCTGAAACAATGTATGAAATTATTGAAACTGTTGAGCCTTTTGCTCCAACCGACAAAATCCGGTACCTTATGGGCGTTGGTACTCCTGTAAATATTCTTGAAAGCGTTGCAAGAGGAATTGATTTGTTCGACTGCGTTATGCCGAGCAGAAACGCAAGACACGGTCAGCTTTTTACCTGGCAAGGCGTCAGAAACCTTAACAATGCAAAGTATGAAACTGATGAAAGTCCGATTGATGAAAGCTGTGACTGTCCCGTTTGCCAGAACTTTTCAAGAGCATATATAAGGCATCTGCTTAAAAGCGGTGAAATGCTTGGTATGCGCCTTGCGGTACTTCACAATCTGTATTTTTACAATAATTTAATGGAAGTAATAAGGGAACAGCTTGACAACGGTACGTATACACAATTTTACGAAAAATATAAAAATATTCTCGGAATTAGAATTTAATGTGAAAATTTCTTGAAAAAACTTGCAACCGATATTCAAAAC
>JBJEOX010000431.1:0-4406 GCA_051880935.1 Ruminococcus sp. | reverse complement strand
TACGGTGTAACCCATTTTACCGAGTTACACCGTATCTTACATAAAAACCTCCTTATCTGGCGTTGGCAAAAGACTCCTCTGTTTTCGTAATATTCATTTCTTTTGTGTTTTTGTAGCATAATTCTGTCTTTTTAGAGTGGAAGCAAGAGAAAAAAGATTGTATAATTCTATATAAAAAATTGTTTAACAAGAATCAGGGATAATTATGAACAATGGTAATAAAATTTTTTGAAATAAATGTCGTCAAGATATGACAGGAGAATGTCCTATTTCCTATTTATAACGAGAAAAACCAATTTCCACCTATTGACAAAGCTCATATATTATGATATACCATAGTATATGTTAGCGAACGCTAACTTGGCGTTCGCAAAATATTTGCACAAAGGTTAGACAATGCTAACTGAAACGGACACTCAGGGGGTTGTGATGGATAAAGAAAACAAAATCTTTTGGAATAAATGGGCAGTAAGATATGATAAGACTATGTCAAGAAGCAGTGAAACATATAATTTTATAGTAAAAGAAGCCAAAAAGGCTCTTACCCGAAATATGATAGTGTTAGAACTTGCTTGTGGAACCGGACTTGTTTCTGAAAAAATAGCGGGCAGTGTAAAAATCCTGGAAGCTACTGATTTTTCTGAAAAGATGATACGACAAGCCAAAGAAAAAGTCCATTCAGCCAGACTTCGTTTTTCTGTACAGGATGCAACCAATCTTCCATATGCATCGGAAACATTTGACGCAGTGATTATCTCTAATGCATTGCATATTATGCCGTCTCCTGAAAAGGCTCTTTCTGAGATCGCTCGCGTTTTAAAATCAAATGGTATACTGATAGCTCCTACTTTTACGATGGCAGACACCTTTCTCGGAAGAATACAAATGCAAATTATGGAGTTATCCGGCTTTAAAGTGTTTCATAAATGGACATCAGATGCTTTTTTGGAATATTTGAATAAAAACGGGTTTGTAGTTACGAAGAGCTGTAATACAGGAAAATTTTCAAAGCTTACATATGTGGAAGCGGTAAGTCGAAAGGAATGAGCAGGATATGAAATTACAAAAAACTAAGCTTCAAAAAGACGGATTTTACGGAGCATATTTTAAAAATACTCAAAACAGCGATACTGCATTCATAATGTTGTTGGGAGATGATGTTGATGACCGTATGGCATTGTTAGGTGTAAAATGGGCATTAAACTTAAGTTGTAATGTGCTGACAATGGCGCCGGCGAAAAAGGATTACGGATACCACAACTATCCGTTAGAAAATTTTGAATATGCGATTGAATATTTGAAAAAACAAGGTAACAAAAAAATAGGTATTGCCGGAGCATCAGCAACAGGAATGATGGCCCTTGTTGCGGCATCATATTTTTCTGATATTACATTAACTTTGGCTTTTACTCCTTGTGATTTTATAATGGAAGGTTTCTATCAGGATGGATTGGACGGAGTTCGTGAACGTCCGGGTGATAATGAGTCTACAGTATCATACCGAGGTGTACCGCTTCCATATCTTCCGTATGCCTATCGTCATCCTTTATATTGGCAGATGATTAAGGAAGAGTCAAAGGAAAGCGGTAATATGATTGCTTCAAGAAAAATGTTTGATAAATCTGAGTTGTTACATCCTATTCGTGATGAAGAGAAAATAAAAATTGAACGCATTAACGGAAAAGTGATTTTTGTTGGTGCTGAGGATGATGCACTATGGAATACATGCAAATATATACAAAGAATGGAGAATAGATTGCGTTCATTGCCACACAGATGCAAATATGAATCTTGGATATATAAGCACGGAACACATTTTGTTTTCCCACAGTCAATGCTAAAAAATATGCTTACTGTAGGTTCCGACTTAATTGTAAGGTGTTCCTTTAAGGCAGGAAGAGAGTTTGCTAAAGAGTGTAAAAACACAAGAATTGATATTGACCGTCGTTTAAATAAAACGATTAATCAATGGAAAATCGAGGCTGAATAATGAAAATTCTGATTTATGGTGCCGGTGTTATAGGAAGTCTGTATGGTGTTTATCTGTCGAAAGCGAAATGTGACGTAAGTTTACTTGCTCGCGGAAAACGGTTAACGGAACTTTGTAATAAAGGATTGCTATACTATGAGAATAAAAGTGTACAGCGTGCGAATGTTTCTATTATGAATAAAATATCTGCTGATGATTACTTTGACTATATCATAGTAACTGTACAAGCGAATCAGTTGCATGAAGTTTTAAAAGATTTGCGTAATAATATTAGTCCTACCATTGTAACTATGGTTAATTCTCTTGAGGATTATTCAATATGGGAGAATTTATGCGGTAAGGGGAGAATTTTACCGGCATTTCCGGGAGCAGGAGGAAGTATTGAGAATGGCATTCTGAATGCAGGAATGACACCGAGAATTGTCCAGCCTACAACTTTTTCTGAAATAAACGGCAAGTCAAGTAAACGATTATGTATATTTAAAAATATTCTTAAAAAAGCGGGAATTAATTGTCAGATTGCTTCTGATATGCATATGTGGCAAGTGTGTCATCTGGCTATGGTAGTTCCTCTTGCAGATGCTTATTATATGGTGGATAAATCAAAATTTGTATATAAAAATAAACAGGTCATGCGAAAAACAGCCGAATCACTTCATAATAATTTTAAAAAGTTGAAATCAGCAGGGATAGAAATCACACCGGCAAAACTTAATTTCTTTTGTCATTGTCCGATTTTTATTCTTTCGCAAATATTGCCTTGGGTATATCGCAGTCAATTTGGCGAGCAATTTATGTATCAGCACGCAGTTAAGGCACAAGGTGAAATGGCACAATTGCATAAGGACTTTTATACATATATTGAAGATGATACAAGAATAAATAGCAGACAGTAAAGTAACAGAAGGAGTATTTTGATATGGTAAAAATGACTTTAAAAATTGACGGAATGGCATGCGGAATGTGTGAGAGTCATATGAATGACACAATTCGCAGAAATTTTGATATTAAAAAGGTAACCTCTTCACACAGTAAAGGAGTGACTGAAATAATTGCAGAAAATCCACTGAGTGAAGAAGTCTTGAGAAAAGCGATTAATGAAACAGGCTATACTGTATTGTCAGTACAAACTCAGCCGTATGTGAAGAAAGGTTTTTTCAAAAGGAAATAATATGAATGAATATACAATGAGTTCTTTTTTGTATGGCATATTGGCGGTGCTTGCGGCTTTTTTGTTTATGGGACTTTTGTCAATGATAAAAAAAGAGATAAAAAAGCATCTGAGAAATAACAACAAAAAAGATAAAAATGACACTTAATTTATAAATAGGAAATAAAAGTTAGCTTTTAACTAATGAAAACGGTAATACTCACTGAGGATTACTTGCTTATTATATTTTTCAAGCAGTTCGGTAAAACGGTGAAGCTCGGCAGCAGTATGAATGAAGTCATTATAATTGTGAAGTTCCATCTGCAAATTTACGGGCAACGAAAGGAAATATCTACGTGTACTGCTGCTTGAGCAAATCAGTTTATTCAAATTTTCGTATCTCATAAAAACACCTCTCGGTTAGTATTTGAGATAGAATAAAAATATACTATACTTTTATCAGAAAACAAAAATATTAAAGGGGTGATTCTGCTATGTCTGCTTCAGCAGATATTTTAAAACTTCGTGTATTATTATGCTTTTTGAAGTCCGATGCGGCTGACTGCACTGTTACGGGAATAGCCAGAACCTTGAATGAAAAAAAGTATTCCATAAGCAGAGCATTAGCAGCACTTGAAAATGAAGATTATATTAACCGTGACGATGTACGCAATCCAATACTGACAGAAAAAGGTTATAAAGCAGCGGTGCGTTATTCGGAACGTCTGGATATTTCCCTTAATCATCTTCTCTATGAAGGTGTTGATATTGAAAGCGCAAAAAAAGATGCGTTTTATTGGGCTCTTTATTGTACGGACAGGACAATGGATGTAGTCAGAGCTACCGAAAATCGATACAGAGTAAAGTATGAATTGCGGGAACAAAAGCAGTTCAGCGGTGCTGTGTTGTGCAAAAAGCTCAATAACGGTTGTTATCAGTTACCTTTTTTGATTTGCAGTGAATATGTGCATAATAACGGAAATAATCTTTCAATAGTGAATGAGGGGTTTGAACACCCTTGCAGTCTTTGTGTGGAAAACGGTGTCGGGACAATAAAACTTCGCTCACGTTTAATGTCAGTATTATCTCATCAGAGCGGTGAAAAGGTGCAGGAGCAGGTAAAAAGTATGAAGTATTCCTACTTTGACCGTTTTGTCAGTGCAGAGTCAAACGGCTCTGTTTTTTCTTTTCCTGCCGAATGTCTGAATTTTGTAAATATTGGTTCGGGAGTCGGTCAGATTTTGTACGGAAGTGTTTGTCTGCATA
>JBJEOX010000430.1:0-4409 GCA_051880935.1 Ruminococcus sp. | reverse complement strand
GCTGAAATAAAAAGCGGCAAACAGCATAAACATAAAAAACGCTGGGAGAAAGAGGTTTTCAAGCTTGTATTTTGAAAAAACCAGTCTGTATGACAAAAACAGCGACGTGCTTATGCAGAAAATTGCCGAGGTGAAATTGATTAGAAAATCGTTTTCAAAGCCGAAAAGCGTGAAAAACAGGTTCAGCAGAATGTAAGAAATGCCGAGATAATAAAGCGAAATTACCTTTGCCGTTACAAATTTTCGAAACGGTGAACGGATACAGAGCAGTTCAATCATTCCCCAGATTGCATAGGGAAGAAGCAGAGTTTTTGCCGTTTCCCATATGCTGTCGTTTACCGAGCCGAACAGCACGCCGATAAGCTCTCTGTTGCAAAGGGAATAGAGATTCTGCATAAATGCAGACAGAATGAGAATGAAAAATATACCGCCTATTTCAAGCTTCATAACTATTTTTTGCATAATGCACCTCGATTTTGGTTTTTGATATATTGCACAATGTACGATTTTTGAGTCGTTTTAAAAAATCGGAAAAAGAAATATACAAATAGTATATTTCTTTTCTTTCAACAAAAATGTTGAAAACTATGTTGAAAGTGTTAATAAGGCGTGGGAAGAGCATTGAAATTTACAGGAATTTTACAGACTTGTTATAAAAATCCGTAAATCTGAGGTTTTCCACAACAAAAGATATGTTAAATTATTATCAAAGTCAGTTTACGTATTGTATAAAAAGTGTGTCAATTGAAAATTTTTTGCAAATTTCAAAAACTTATTTCAAATTTTTACTTTTTATGTTATTCCGAAGTATAGCCTTACGGTCAGAACGCTCATAACCGCCGCAGTTATGTCTGCAATTATTGCGGCAAAAAGCGTGTGGCGGATTTTCTTGACCTTTATGCAGCCAAAGTACATTGCAATTGCGTAAAACGTTGTTTCGCTTGAGCCTGCAAGTACAGAGGCAACTCTGCCCGCAAAGCTGTCGGGACCGCACTGCTCGTAAAGTGAAGTCAACAGTGCAGTTGAGCCGCTTCCCGAAACGGGGCGCAAAAGCACCATAGGCACAATTTCTTTGGGAAAGCCGAGATAATCGGCAATCGGCTCGATAAAATTGCAGATTGCGTCAATTGCTCCGCTTGAGCGCAGTAAATCAACGGCGAATACAAGTCCGATTATTGTGGGCGCAATGTTGTATAAAATCTGAATTCCTTCCTTTGCGCCTTTCAGAAAAATATCAAATACGGGAACTCTTTTTATCAGCCCGAAAACTACAATAATACAGGCGAAAGCCGGCATAACAAATTCCATTTGCTTATCTCTCTTTTCTCTTTACACAGTTGAGCGTGCAGGCGCAGATTAAGGCTGCTGTAAGCGCACAGGCTGAGGAAATCCATACGGGCACTATAATTTCAAACGGCGCACTGCTTCCGTAGGATTGGCGCAAGGATGCAAGCGTTGTGGGCAAAAGCTGGAGAGATGCGGTATTCATAACAACGAAAATTACCATTTCATTACTTGCAGTGTCGCATTTGTTGTTGATTGTATGTAGCTGTTCCATCGCCTTAAGTCCGAACGGAGTGGCGGCGTTGCCGAGCCCGAGCAGGTTTGCGCTTATGTTCATTGAAATGCTTTTGAAAGCGTCGCTGTCTTTGTCAAGATTCGGAAACAGAGGCCGCAGAAGAGGTGAAAAGACTTTTGCAAAAACGGAGGTCAGCCCGCTTTCAACGGCAATCTTCATAATTCCTGTCCAAAGACAGATTATGCCTGCCATTGTAATAATCAGCTCAATTGACGAGGCACCGCTGTCGACAAGCGCTTTCGACAAATTCTCTGTGTTTCCGAGAAAAACCGAGCAGATAATGCTTATTATTACAAGTCCGCTCCATACATAATTCAGCATAAAAACTCCTCTTTTGACAAGTTGTTGCCTTTTATTTAAAAATTACAAAGTTTACAAAATTGTTTACAATAAAATCGACGGGAATTATTGACAAAATAGGTAATAAATGGTAAAATATATACAAATATTGGAGAACAGGATGGGGTATATGATTTACACTAATTTCAGAGAAATTGACAAAGCCGGTCGAATAGTGATTTCAAAGGATATTAGAAAGCACCTGAATATAAACGCAGGCGACATTCTTCATATTGAAGCTGACGATAACTGTATCTTTATCAGAAAAGCAGAAAGCAAATGCGTGTTCTGCAACTCGCTTGAAAGCTTAAAGGAATTTCATGGAAAGCATATTTGTTCTTCCTGCCTTGAAAAACTCAAGGACTGAATTGCTATACTATATATAGTATAAAATGACCGCAAATATGAATAATTCATAGCGTTGGCTTAAACAGGGGTGACAATTCGGGTGAAGCTTTTTCTTGCAGATATTGGCAAAGTCAGCTTGGAGTATGTACAGCTGCTTGATAACGAGCGCAGAGAAAGGGCAGAGCGCTACAGGCTTGTTGATGATAAAAAGCGCTGTATTCTTGCAGGACTTATGACAAGGCACTTTCTCGGCAATGCTGAAATTCTCAAAAACGAGTACGGAAAGCCGTTTTTGACAGACGAACGATTTTTTAATATTTCCCACAGCGGAAACTACGTGCTTTTTGCACTTTCCGACTGCGAAATCGGCTGTGATATTGAACAGTTCCACTATGTAAACGCATTAAGGACGGGGCGGACAGTATTTACGGACGGTGAGATGAATTTGCTTTTGACAGGTGCCGACAGACTCGGTGCGTTTTTTAATTTGTGGACAAAAAAAGAAAGCCTGCTCAAATGTATGGGCGAGGGCTTTCACAGGAGCGCAAAGTCGGTTGACGTGCGCTCTGATGTTTTTGAAGAAAAAGGCAAAAGCTACTTTATGAAAACGTGGAATTTTTCCGATTACACCGTTTCCGTTTGCTCCGAGAAAAATGATTTTCCCGAATTTATTGAGTTTATCACTACAGAGGAGCTTTTATGAAAAATTTCATAAGAATAGTTGACGGAATAATTCTTTTGTTTGCCGCTTGCAGTGTTATGCTGAGCTTATATGCAGGAAATATTTTTAAAGGACAATTTCCGTATTTTCTGTTTTTCTGCGTTCTGATTATTGCGGCTATAGCGGTAAATATAATTCCGTCACCGTTTAATTTTAAAATTAAGCCTGCAAGACTGCGTATGCTTGCCGACGGCTCGGATTTGCTCATAGCATTTCTTGTTTCGTCGGTACTCTCCGTCGCTTTTCATATTTATCTGCCGTTTACTGGGATTTTATCTTCATGGCTTGGTATCGGCTTCTATATTGCAAGTGTTCTTAATATGCTGTCCGTTCTTTTTGTTACTTTCATTAACGCAGTCATTCGGGTCTGCGTCGGCTCTTCTCAAATCGGTGCAGGAAGAAAAACGGCAGTTGTGCTTACGGGCGGAATACCCGTTGTCAACTTCTTTACGCTGATTCCTGCAATTAAAAGAGCAAAGGCTGAGGTTAACTTTGAAAGCAAAAAGGTAAGCCTTGATTTAAGCAGAGCGAAAGACGAGGTTTGCAGAACAAAATATCCTATTCTTCTTGTTCACGGCGTGTTTTTCCGTGACTTCAAATATTTCAACTACTGGGGAAGAATCACCGATGAGCTTCAAAAGAACGGCGCAAAGATTTATTTCGGAAATCACCAGTCGGCTCTGTCTGTAGACGACAGCGCAAAGGAGCTTACCGAGAGGATAAAGCAGATTTTAAAAGAAACAGGCTGTGAGAAGGTCAACATAATTGCCCATTCAAAGGGCGGTCTTGACTGCCGTTGTGCAATCAGCAATTACGGAGCCGATAAATATGTTGCCTCACTTACCACAATCAACACGCCTCACCGAGGCTGTGAATTTGCAGATTATCTGCTCGGCGTTGTGCCAAAGTCAATGCAGGATAAAATTGCGAAAGCATACAACGCCGCAATGAGAAAATTCGGCGACAAAAATCCCGACTTCCTTGCGGCAGTTGCCGACCTCACACGTAAAAACTGCGAAAACTTTAATGAAACGACTCCCAATGTTGACGGAGTGCTTTATCAGAGCGTAGGCTCAAAGCTCAACAAAGCCTCAAACGGTCAGTTTCCGCTGAATTTCTCGTATCACCTTGTAAAATACTTTAACGGCGCAAACGACGGACTTGTGGCTGAAAGCTCATTTAAGTGGGGCAGTGAGTACACGTTTGTCACCACAAACGGAAAAAGAGGAATTTCACACGGGGATATGATTGATTTAAACCGTGAAAACATTGACGGCTTTGACGTGCGTGAATTTTACGTACAGCTTGCAGGCAACTTAAAATCAAGGGGATTATAAAAACAAAATACGGTTATTCATTTTGTAATCTAAACCATAATTTGTCGAGTGCCTCGACGGGCAAATCGAGTGGAAAAATCGGTAG
>JBJEOX010000429.1:0-23385 GCA_051880935.1 Ruminococcus sp. | reverse complement strand
ATGGATAAATTGATGGAAGAGGCAATCAAGCTTCAGCCCGCTTCAGGCAACTAATCAAAATTTAAGGATGGAATGTTATGAGTACAACCCCTGCTAACTCCTTTGAGTGGATTATTTTTCTTGCTAAAGAGTATGCTAATTTATTTATTGAGGGTACTCTGATTACCTTATTGGTAGCAGTAACCGGTACAATAGTAGGTTTTATATTGGGATATGCAATCGGTATTGTTCAGGATACAAAAATCAACAAAGAGGATAACATTTTTAAAAAGTCTGTTTTAAAGATGTTACAATGGATATCAAAAATATATGTGGAAATATTCAGAGACACGCCTATGATTGTTCAGGCGATGGTTATTTATTACGGTTTGAGAATGGTCGGAGCAAATATTGATTCAATCACAGCCGGTATTCTTGTTACTGTTCTTAACACAGGCGCATATATGGCTGAAACTGTTCGTGCCGGTATTAAGTCAATCGAAGTGGGTCAGCGTGAGGGTGCTCTGGCACTTGGAATGTCGCCTATTGCCGCAATGTTCAATATTATTCTGCCGCAGGCATTCAAGAACATTATTCCTGAAATGGCAAACACATTCCTGACAAACCTCAAGATGACCTCCGTGCTCAATGTAATCGGTGTTCAGGAGCTGTTTTTACAGGCAAAAACAGCAGGCGGTACTTACTACAAGTACTTTGAATCATATCTTGTAATTGCAATCATTTACTTCGTTCTCTGCTTTGTATTTAACCGCATTTTCCTCTTGATTGAGAAAAAGCTCGCAGGTAAGAAGGACTATGTTCTTGCAGTTGAATATATGGAAGATACACAGTAAGGAGTGGCAGTATGGGTGTAAATGACGAAATCATCATCAGCGTTGAGGATTTAAGCAAATCCTTCGGTGATCACGAGGTTCTGCGTAAAATAGATTTTGAAGTGGTTAAGGGTGAAGTAATCTGTATTCTCGGCTCTTCGGGTTCGGGTAAATCCACATTATTACGCTGTATTAACAAGCTTGAAAAGCAGACCTACGGAAAAATCTATTTTCACGGACATGAGGTCGGCAATGTACAGAAAAGGGTTAATGAATACCGCTCAAAGGTAGGAATGGTATTTCAGTCCTTTAACCTCTTTAATAATATGACTGTTCTCAAAAACTGTATGGAAGGCACAAGAAAGGTACTTCACCTTTCAAAGGAAGAGGCTCACGACAGAGCAATCACACACCTTAAAGCAGTAGGTATGGCTCCGTTTATTAACGCTTATCCATATCAGCTGTCGGGCGGACAGAAACAGCGTGTTGCAATAGCAAGAGGTCTTTGTATGAACCCCGAGGTGCTTTTGTTTGACGAGCCGACAAGCGCACTTGACCCCGAAATGGTCGGCGAGGTTTTGAATGTTATGAAAAAGCTTGCCAAAACAGGTCTTACAATGATTATTGTTACCCACGAAATGGATTTTGCAAGAGATGTGGCGTCAAGAGTGTTGTTTATGGACAAGGGCTACATAATTGAAGACGCACCTCCCGAGGAATTCTTTACAAATCCGAAAAATCAGAGAACAAAAGAATTTCTGAGCAGATTCATTACAAATTAGAAATGAGGATATTCAATGGAAAATTATGTAATTACTTTTGCAAGAGGCTTTGGCACAGGCGGAAAGGAAATTGCCTCAAAGCTAGCCAAGGAATTGGGTATCCATTGCTATGAAAACAGAATTCTTACTCTTGCATCCCAGATGAGCGGACTAGACGAGGAGCTTTTTAAAGAGGTGAACGAAAAAGTCCGTTCAAGCGGCGGAGGTTTTTCAAGCTTTCTGAAAGGCTTGCCGAGAGCAAGACATTACATATCTCATAGCGAAAAGTTCGTTTCAGACGATACGCTGTTTGAATATCAGAAAAAGATTATTCTTGATCTGGCAGAAAAGGAGTCCTGCGTAATTGTAGGAAAGTGTGCCGACTATGTGCTCAGAGGAAAAAGCAATGTTGTGAGCGTATATATCGAAGCACCGAGAGATTTCTGCATCAGGCGTACTATGGAACATATGGGCGTAACCGAAGAGGTAGCAGCAGCAACCATCAAGCATACTGATAAGTACAGAGCAGACTACTATCAATATTATACACATGGAAACTACTGGACAAACCCTGTCAATTACGACATCACGCTCAACAGTGAAAAGGTTGGGATTGATGACTGCGTAAAACTGATTAAGTCTTATTTACAGATTAAAGGCTTTATCTGATTAATAATATCATAACAAGTTTGATATCGCATAAACAGTAACGGTATGTTGCTGTTTATGTTGCTTTAAAAAGTGTATAAATCGGAGGATAAATAAAATGAAATTAACTGACACTAATCTTACTTCACAAGGTGTTAAAGACCTGGTAAACAAGTATATGATTGAAACCTACGAAAGGTTTGATTTCGTTGCAGAAACGGCAAAAGAAGAGTATATGTATGATACTGACGGCAACGCATATCTTGATTTCTACGCAGGAATTGCCGTAAACAGCACTGGTAACTGCAACGAAAAGGTTGTAGCCGCAGTTCAGGAGCAGTGTGCTCAGCTTATGCAGACCTTTAACTATCCCTACACAATTCCTCAGGCTTTGCTTGCAGAAAAAATCTGCACAACTATCGGTATGGACAAAATCTTCTATCAGAATTCGGGCGCAGAGGCAAACGAGGCTATGATTAAGATGGCAAGAAAGTACGGCGTTGAAAAATATGGTACGCATAAATATAAGATTGTAACAGCAAAATCATCGTTCCACGGCAGAACATTCGGTGCAATGAGTGCTACAGGCCAGCCTGACAATGCCTGCCAGATTGGCTTCGGTGACATGACTCCCGGATTCTCATATGCAGAATATAACAACCTTGATTCCTTCAAGGCTGCTGTTGACGACAATACAATTGCTATTATGGTTGAGCCTGTTCAGGGCGAGGGCGGCGTTCATCCGGCTACAAAGGAATTTCTCTGTGGCTTGCGTGAATTCTGCGACGAAAAGGGTCTGCTCCTTCTGCTTGACGAGGTTCAGACAGGCTGGTGCAGAACAGGAGCAGTTATGAGCTATATGAATTACGGAATCAAGCCCGATATTGTTTCTATGGCTAAGGCGCTCGGCGGCGGTATGCCGATTGGCGCAATCTGTGCAACTGAGGAAGTTTCAAAGGCATTCACTATGGGCTCGCACGGAACAACCTTCGGCGGACATCCCGTTTGCTGTGCAGCAGCACTTGCTCAGGTAAACGAGCTTCTCGACAGAAAATGTGCTGAAAACGCAAAGGCAATGGGCGATTATTTCTCAGCTAAGCTTGAAACTCTCCCTCATGTTAAGGAAGTAAGACATCAGGGACTTTTTGTCGGCGTTGAGTTTGATGATTCAATCAGCGGCGTTGATGTTAAACACGAGTGCTTACACCGCAAGCTTTTAATTACTGCTATCGGAAGTCATATTATCCGTATGGTTCCGCCGCTTATCATTACTAAAGAAGATTGCGACAAAGCATTTGAAATCATCAAAGAATCTGTAGAATCATTAGGCTGAGGTTAAAAAAGTATGAATTTTCAATTTAATTTACCCGTTAATCTGATATTCGGGCGTGGTAAAACAGAAAAAGTCGGAGAAATCGCCTCTAAATACGGAAAAAAGGCATTGATTGTTACAGGTGCAAGCAGCACAAAAAAGTCGGGTTTGCTTGACAGGACAATTGAGTATCTGAAACAGTCGGGTGTTGAAAGCGTTGTATTTGACAAGGTAAAACAAAATCCACTTACTACCACTGCAACAGAGGGTGCCGAGTATGCAAAGGCTGAAAAATGCGATGTAGTTATCGGTCTTGGCGGCGGCAGTATTATGGACTGTGCAAAGGCTATTGCCTTTCTGGCTGAAAACGACGGTGATATTAACGATTACATATACAACAGGATTTCCGGTGATAACTCGCTTCCGCTTGTATTAATTCCGACAACCTGCGGAACAGGAAGCGAAGGCAACGGTTTTGCAGTTCTTACGAATCCCGAAAACGGAGATAAAAAATCGCTCAGATGTCCTGCAATTATCCCGAAAGCTTCAATCATTGACTCAGAGCTTATGCAGACTATGCCAAAGCATATTCTTTCCTCCGTATGCTTTGATGCTCTCTGCCACTCAATGGAGGCATATATAGCAAAAGCCTGCCAGCCTATGACCGAGTATATGGCGCTGTCTGCAATCGAGCTGATTGGCAAAAATCTTGAAAAGGTTTACAGCGGTTGCGACGACGCTGATTTGTGGGATTCAATCACCTGGGCAAGTACGCTGGGCGGTATGGTTATTTACACCGCAGGCGTTGCTCTCCCCCACGGTATGGAACACCCTGCAAGCGGTTTAAAGGATATTGTTCACGGTCGTGGACTTGCAGCACTTACCCCCGTAATTACCGAAGCAAGCATTGACGGTGCGCCCGAGAAATACGCTAAAATTTCAAAGCTTCTCGGCGGCTCGTCAGCGGCAGACTGCGGCGATGCAATAAGACAGCTGCTTGAAAAAATTGATTTGAATGTCAGGTTGAGCGAGCAAGGAATCAGTGCAGAGGATATTCCTTGGATGACTGAGAACTGCTTTAAGGTTTCTGCGGCAAGCATTGCAAATCACCCTGTTACATTTGATCATGAACAAATAGCAAGGCTTTATGAAAAGGCTTTGTAATATATAACAAATCCAAAACCAAAGATAAATAAAAGCTCCGATTCGGAATGAATTTTTCCAAATCGGAGCTTTATTACTTGTTAATCATAATAATATTTTTCACTATTTTATAAATCTGTCAATGGCGTCGTTAAGCTTTTCGATTGTTTCATTGTCACCTTCTTTTACTGCTTCCACAATGCAATGATCTATATGATTTTTTATAATTATTTTTCCGGCATTATTGAGAGCAGAGCGAACTGCCGAAAGCTGAATTATGACATCACTGCAATCATAATCGTTTTCAACCATTCTTTTTACACTTTCAAGATGTCCGATAATCTTGGCAAGACGATTTACCACAGCTTTTTTCTCTGCATCGGAATGAACATGTTTTACCACTCTTCCATCTGGAAACACATGCGTGTGAACAGTATTTTCTTTCATATCAATTCCTCTTTCGACGTGTGCGTAAAATTAAATTTTCAGCGTAGTTGTAAAGTCTATCGGCTGAATTCCCCATAAAGCGCACAATATATCCGCATTTTGCCTGAGTTACGAATGCAGTAATTTCTTTATTGGAAATTATACTTGGCTTATCGTAACCGTAGAAATAAATAAAACCGATATGGGTATAATTTTCAAAAAAACCTATTCCCGAAAAATCCGCTTCACCGTTACAAAGCCTTGTGTTATCAAGAAAAACAGGCTTGCCGTTTATGCTGACAGCAGTTCTTGATTTATAGGAATTGAATTTAAATCTTTCTCCCATTCCGACACGTCCGCAGGCGATAATTTCTGAAATTACAAGCTTTGAATTATCCATTATTCTGATATTTGTATCTAATTTGAAACTGCTGTTTTCAAAAGGAATAACAGGCTTCGGAATCCAGATAAGCTCGGCATTTTCTTCAAGTTGTATATTCAGACTTTGAGAAGCAAAGCCGCCACGAGTATTGAAAATTTTAGCATAAGACTGGTCAGTAATTAATGCATTGGTGTCGGGCAAAGCGTGAATGTTAATATCATAAAAATCGCCCTTCATTATTCCGGCAGAAGCTGTCATAATCATCAGCTTTGCATAATCCTCATCATAAAACGGAGAAACCAGCTTGAACGGAGCTGAAAAGTAGCTGTCCGAAACAACCGTTCTGCCGTTACTGTATTTTAATTCAACCGATAATCTGCTCATTTTAAATCTTCAAATAAAACTTCTTTTTTTATCCAGTCAATGACCTTGTCTACACCGTCATTAGTCATTAAATTAGTAAAAATAAACGGTCGCTCACCTCTGACATCTTTTGAATCATGTTCCATAACCTCAAGGCTTGCGCCTACCATAGGTGCAAGGTCAACCTTGTTGATTACAAGCAGGTCGGAGCGTATGACTCCAAGTCCACGCTTACGGGGGATTTTTTCACCCTGAGCAACATCTATTACATAAATTGAGGCATCGGCAAGGTCGGGACTGAATGTAGCCGAAAGATTATCGCCGCCGCTCTCGACAAATACAATCTGAGTATCGGGGAATTTTTCGACGAGTTCTTCAACAGCTTCAAGATTCATTGAACAATCCTCACGAATTGCCGTATGAGGACAGCCGCCTGTTTCAACACCGATAATTCTTTCTGCTTCAAGTGCGGAATTTTTAATCAGAAACTCGGCGTCCTCTTTGGTATAAATATCGTTGGTTACAACACAAATGCTGTACTCTTCTGACATAATGCGTGTCAGCCGTTCAATAAGCGCAGTTTTGCCTGAGCCGACAGGACCGCCAACGCCGATTTTTACATATGACATCATATTTCCTCTTTTCGTTATGAAATGTACATTCTTGATTCGAGTGTTTCGTGCTCAATGGAACGAAGCTCAAAGCCGCTGCCCGATATTCCAAGCTCGTCAATTTCACATTCTACAGCCGTTTTTACGGCGTTACTGATGTGCGGCAGTATTTCGGCAAGTGCAGCCTGACCGTCCAGCTGCGGAAGCGGCACAAGCTTTACTGCGTGATTCACCATTGCCGAAAGTTGATTGTAGCAGTACAGACTGAGAGAGTCGGAAATATCAATTCCGAGCGACCTTATAAACAACCCTACAGCAACAGGAAAGCAACCGTCACAGTTGCCCGACTTTATCTTGCCTGCGTATTCTTGCAACAGAGGTAATCCGTTTATCCTGCTCTGCGCCTTCAGAAAACGAGTGCAGAGCTTTTTGCTTCCGTTTCTTACCTCATAAGCAGATGTGGAAGCAGAGCATAACGAATCGAGCAGCTCATAATCATACCCAAGAGCCGCTTTTGCCGCAAATCCAAGCTTTGTATAAGGCAAAACATAAAGATAGCTCTTTAAAAATCTTTCAAGCGAGTTTTTGTCGTGTACTATTCCCTGCTGAACATAGGTTTCCATACCGTCTGAAAGAGTGTAGGCACCAATCGGGAAAAATGCATCCATTGCCTGCACAAACGGTAAAATTCCGCTGTTAATCATATTCATATGTAAACCTTAATACTCGTGATGATGTGAGTCGTGCGAATGTCCGCTTGAATTTCCGTGAGCCTTGCATACAGTGAAATCGGTAAACTTCTCAAAGGTTTTTTCAACAGCAAAGCCTAGATGCGCCAGATATATGCAGTCGGTGCTGTCATAAGGCACCTTTACGCAGTCGTCAAAAATTGCAAGCGTGCGGTGACGGTTTCCAAGCTCAAAGCACAATCTGCCCATATCCTTCATTGTGCCTGCGTTTATTTTCAGAAGCTCGCAGGGAGCAACCTCTACAGCTATCACGGTAGTTTCATCTTCAAAAAGTATATCTCCGTCCTCAAGAGCCTCATCAACGCAAATTCCGATTTCAACGCCGTTTTCGGAAGTTTTCCTGAATCTTTTTTTCTCAAGCTCGAACCACTCAAGTGTAACCTTATCAATTTTCTTGTCTGTATTTTCAAGTTTTCCTGTTATTTTTTCTACTATCATATTAATTTTCCTTATCAGAATAAATAATAAAGCTGGGTCAACGGCAGTTTTTCAGCCGCTTCACAGGTAATTGAATTGCCGTCAACCGTTACCTCATAGGTTTCGGGGTTTACTTTTATATCGCCCGTCCTGTCGTTGAACTTCATATCTGACTTTCCGATATTACGGCAGTTTTTAACGGGGAGTACATTGCGCTCAAGTCCGAGCTTTTCTTTTATGCCGTCTTTATATGCAAAATCCGAAACAAAGGTAGTGCATATTCTTTTTCGTGCAAGTCCGTAACCGCCGAACATTTTTGTGTAAACAATCGGCTGAGGCGTGGGAATTGAAGCGTTTGCATCTCCCATTTTTGATGCAACGATAAATCCTTTCTTTAAAATCATTTCAGGCTTTACGCCGAACATAGACGGCTTCCACAAAACCAGATCGGCATATTTTCCGACTTCAACAGAGCCGACATATTCCGATATTCCGTGAGTTATGGCAGGATTGATAGTGTATTTTGAAATGTATCTTTTCACTCTAAAATTATCGTTTCGCTCGTTATCCTCTGCAAGAATACCTCTTTGATTTTTCATTTTATCAGCTGTCTGCCAAGTCCTTGTAATGACCTCGCCTACTCTGCCCATAGCCTGTGAGTCCGAGCTCATCATAGAAAAAATCCCCATATCGTGAAGGACATCCTCTGCGGCAATAGTTTCGGGTCTTATTCTTGAATCTGCAAAGGCTACATCCTCAGGAACCTTGCTGTCAAGGTGATGACAAACCATAAGCATATCAAGGTGCTCATCAATGGTATTCTTTGTAAAAGGCATTGTCGGGTTTGTTGATGACGGAAGGACATTTTCAAATACCGCCGCTCTGATGATATCAGGAGCGTGTCCTCCTCCTGCGCCCTCGGTGTGATATGTGTGAATTGTTCTGCCTTTGAAAGCATTTATCGTGTCTTCAACAAAACCGCCCTCATTCAAGGTATCGGTATGGATAGAAACCTGAACATCATATTTATCTGCAACACCTAAACAGCAGTCAATCGCTGAGGGCGTACTGCCCCAGTCCTCATGGAGTTTTAAACCTGCCGCCCCTGCCTGCACCTGTTCTTCAAGAGTTGCAGGGCTTGAGGAGTTTCCTTTTCCGAGGAAAGCAAAGTTCATCGGAAGCTCTTCGGCGGCTTCAAGCATCTTGTGAATGTTATACTTACCCGGAGTACAGGTTGTGGCATTTGTACCGTCAGCAGGGCCTGTTCCTCCGCCTATCATCGTAGTAATACCGCTGTAAAGCGCGGTTTCGACCTGAGTCGGAGATATAAAGTGGATATGAGTATCAATACCGCCCGCGGTAAGGATAAGATTCTCTCCTGCGATTGCCTCTGTAGACGCACCGATTATCATACCGTCTGTCACGCCGTCCATAATATCGGGATTACCTGCTTTTCCTATGCCTGCAATTTTTCCGTTCTTAATGCCGACATCAGCCTTGATTATGCCCGTATAATCTATTATCAGCGCATTGGTGATTACCGTATCAAGGCATTCCTCGTCCTTTGCACTACAGCTCTGCCCCATACCGTCACGAAGTGATTTGCCGCCTCCGAATTTAGCTTCCTCACCGTATACATTGTAGTCCTTTTCGACCTCTACAATGAGGTCAGTATCTGCAAGCCGTACCCTGTCGCCTACAGTCGGGCCGTACATATCAGCATATGCTTTTCTGCTAATTTCAACCAACGCTTATACCCCCTTGAATCCGAGCTTTTCTGCTTTTTCAAAAGCTGATTTTTTGATTTCTTCATCATCCATACTGCCGTTTGTCAGTCCGCTTAAGCCCTCACCGACACGCTTACCTCCGATAAGCACAAGCTGTACTTCCTTTTCCTCGCCCGGTTCAAAACGCACGGCTGTGCCTGCGGCGATATCAAGGCGCATACCGAATGCCGATTTTCTGTCAAACAGCAGTGCCTTATTAGCTTCGAAAAAGTGAAAATGCGAACCGACCTGTATCGGTCTGTCGCCTGTGTTTGTAACAGAAATTTTCGCTGTCGGTTTTCCTGCGTTAAGGCAGATTGTACCATTCTCGGTAATCACCTCACCGGGGATAAATTCGTTGTTTCCGACAATCGGGCAGTGAACCGTAACAAGCTTGGTGCCGTCCGGAAAGGTTGCTTCAAGCTGGATTTCGTGAAGCATTTCGGCAACACCGTCCATTACATCATCAGAAGTAAGAAGCTTTTTTCCGAGCTGCATCAGCTCGGTTACTGTTTTCCCCTCTCTTGCAAGCTCCAGAAGCTCGCTTGTTATGTAGGCAACCGCCTCGGTATAATTCAGCTTAATGCCCCTTAGCCTGCGCTGCTTTGCAAGCTCGCCTGCATAATGGGTCATAAGCCTTTCCTGTTCTCTTGGAGTTAAATGCATATTATAGCCTCCTGTAATCAAAATTATATATTTAAAACGAATCCGCAGAATTTTCTTGGTTATGCAACAATTACGGAGAAAGGTACGAATGAAAATCCGCACTTCTCCGCAATCGTTTAAATAGAGGAAAGATAGCTAATTTATTCTGTCATTTTCTTTTGTACTTCCTCGGCAGACAAATCAGAGGTATTTCCCTGCATTACAATTTCGCCCTTTTCCATAACATAAATATAATCGGAAATGCCGAGTACAAACTGAAGATACTGTTCAACTATAAGCACTGTTATTCCCAACTCCTTGTTGACCTTGCGTATCGCAACTCCTATATCTTCAATAATTGAAGGCTGAATACCCTCTGTCGGTTCATCAAGAATAAGTATTTTCGGCTTTGCAACAAGCGCTCTTGCTATTGCAAGCTGCTGTTGCTGACCGCCCGAAAGGTCGCCGCCCTTGCGCTTGGCAAATTTCGGAAGAATCGGGAACAAATCATAAATATAATCAGGAACTGTTCCCTTGCCGCCGACAGGCTGAAGTCCGAGATTGATGTTTTCCTGTACCGTCATCTGAGGGAAAATCTCACGCCCCTGAGGAACATAGCCAATTCCGCACTTCACTCTGTCATAGGTCGGCATTTTTATAAGCTCTTTTCCGTCAAGCTGAATTGAGCCGCTCGGAGTTTTTACCAGTCCCATTATGCTTTTAAGCGTTGTGCTTTTGCCTACGCCGTTTCTGCCGATAAGACAGCAGATTTTTCCGTTCTCAACATTCAAATCAAGGTCACGGATAATATTGCTTTCTCCGTAATATGAATTCATTTTGCTGATATTAAGCATCACGTTCACCGCCTCTGCCAAGATAAACTGCCTGTACAGTTTCGTTTGCAAGCACATCTTCAACCTTGCCCTCGGTAAGCACCTTCCCCTCGTGCAAAACCGTTACCGTATCAGCAATCTGCTTTACAAAATCCATATCATGCTCTACAACAATAATGGTACATTCTTTTTTGATTTCCTTCAAAAGTTCGCCTGTCTTAAAGGTTTCGGGCTTACCCATACCTGCCGCAGGCTCGTCAAGCATAATTATTTCAGGCTTCTGAACAAGCTGCATTGCGATTTCAAGCCATTGCTTCTGACCGTGTGCAAGTGAGCCTGCTTTTACACCTGCCTTATCTGCAAGACCGACTTTTTCAAGCGTTTCACTTATTCTTGCAAGCTCAGGTTTCGTCGGCTTTCTGAACATTGAGTCAATTACTCCCTTATGTCCTTTGAGCGACAAAATCATATTTTCCTGTACAGTAAGATTGATAAACACGGAAGGTACCTGAAATTTCCTGCCCACTCCCTCGTTTACTATCTTGTATTCTTTCATTCCCGTAAGGCGCATTGACTCTCGTCCCTCGGGATAAAAGTGAACTGTTCCCTGAGTTGGCTTTGTTTTTGCACATATAATGTCAAGCAAGGTAGTTTTTCCTGCTCCGTTCGGTCCTATGAAAAAGTGAATAGTGTGGCGTTTTACGTCTACTCTTACGTCGGTAAGAGCTTTGAATCCGTCAAATTCAACCGATATATTTTTTATCGCAAGAACTGTGTTGCTTTCAGTTTTAGGCATTTTCCGTTACCTCCTTTTTTCCTTTCAGCTTTCTGAAAAGTGCGGGAAGCTGTTTTGTAAATATGCCGATAATACCTGATTTAAAGAACAATATTACAAGGCAGAAGATAGCGCCGAGAATATACTGCCATATATCAACAAGTGCGCCTGAGCTGAGATTGTACTCGCAGAGATTGATTAAAAATGTTCCGATTACGGCACCTAAAATTGTACCTCTGCCGCCTACTGCTACCCAGATTACCATTGTGATTGAGAACGCTATCGTCATCTGCGTAGGAGTAATTGAGCCGTTGAAGTTTACAAACAGAGCGCCGCCGATTGCAGACATAATTGCAGAAATCACATAGATTGTATTCTTGTATCTGTTTACGCAGTAACCCGAGAAAAAGGTTCTGTTCTCACCGTCACGGACAGCTACAAGCACCTTGCCGAATTTACTGTGAACAAGGAACGAAGCGATTATATACACAATCACAAGAACAACGAGTGTGATTATAAAAAGCATAACCAGATTATCCCTGTTAGCCGCACCCTTTGTTTTTCCGAGAATTGAGTCAAAATCCGTAATTCCGTTGTTACCGCCCGTGTATGCAGAATTTGCTATAAATAGTGAGTATGCCGCCCAGGTGAGCGCCTGAGTAATAATTGAGAAATAGACACCCTTGATTCTGCTTCGGAATACAAAGAATCCGATAATACCTGCAACAACGGCAGGAACAACCATAATAAGAATCATTGCCAAGGGCAAAGATTCAAACGGTTTCCAGAATGCCGGTAAGTCAGTCAGTCCGCCTGTCTGCATAAAGTCGGTAAGCTTACCGCCGTTGTCGGCAAGCTTGAGATACATAGCCATTGCATATCCGCCAAGGCAGAAATACAATCCGTGACCGAGGCTCAGCATACCCGTATAGCCCCATATAAGGTCAATAGCTATTGCTACCATAGAATAGCACATACACTTGCCTAAAAACTGAATCATCGCAGTTGTTGACATTACAAACGGACAAACTGCAAGTATGATTACCATTATGCCGAAAACAATATGATAACCGTATTTTGAGTTACTCAGAGGACCGCCTTTTTTCTTTAACAGTGGTGAATTTGGCATAAGTCATCCTCCTTTACTCTGACTCGTCCAGGCTTCTGCTGCGAATAGTAAACAAGCCCTGTGGACGGAACTGTAAGAATATGATAATGATGATAAGTACGATTGCTCTTGCTATTGATGAGCTGAAATACGACTCTACACATACGCTTGAGAAGCCTATAATGCCCGAGCCGAGAACTGTGCCGAGTATATTGCCGACGCCGCCGAGAACAACAGTCATAAACGAATATACTATGTAATTCTGTCCGACGGTTGAATCGATTGAACCGAGAAGTGCGATTGCACAGCCTGCAATTCCTGCAAGTCCGGAGCCGAGTCCGAATGTAATAAGGTCAACCTTCTTTGAATTGATACCCATACACTGAGCCATAGGTCTGTTCTGCATAGTAGCACGCATTTTTACACCAAAACCCGACTTGTTCATAACAAACCAGACAAGCGCAATACAGCACACAACAAGAAGGATAATAAAAATTCTGTTGTACGAGAATGTGCAGCCGCCTATTTCAAGTCCGCCCTGTAAAAATTCGGGAGCATTTACATTTACGCCCTGAGAGCCGAATATACTTCTTGCAGCCTGCTGTAAAATAAGACTTATACCCCAAGTGACAAGCAATGAGTCAATTTTTCGCCCGTAGAGCCTGCTGATTAAGAATTTTTCCATAATACAGCCGAGTGCAAATGTAACGGCAAATGCAAGAATAATTGCTGCAAAGTAATATAAGCTGCCGATTTCCTCGGGCAGGTAATTCACAAAAATTTCCTGAGTAACATATGTCATATATGCGCCAATCATCACAAACTCGCCGTGAGCCATATTTATGACGCCCATCAGTCCGAAAGTGATTGACAAACCAAGGGCAACAAGAAGATAAATTGAACTCAGGCTAAGTCCGTTAAATAATGTTGTTATAACCTGTTCCAAATAATCCACCTCCGAATATGCTTGATATATCCAAGGCAATGGCTTCTATCAAACGAAACCATTGCCTCTATGTTAATTATTCAAGAGGTTTTACACCTGCTTCTACAGCCCAGTCATATGTTTCAAGATACGGGTCGGGCTTTACTGCTTCATCGGTTGCGTAAATCTCATTGATAAGACCGTCTTCACCGACCTGTCCGACTCTTACCTTTTTGTAAAGGTGCTGATTGCTGCCGTCAATCTTAACCTCACCCTCGGGAGCATCAAAGGAAATCTCACCTGTCTTGATTGCACTGAGAATATCGTCCACCTCAAAGCTGTTTGCTTTTTCTACAGCGGCTTTCCAGAGATAAACTGCGTCATATGCTGCTTCAGCAGGGTCGGAGGTTACTCTGTCCTTACCGAACATTTCTTTATACGCACTTACAAAGGATTTGTTTTTCTCTGTATCTGTTGTCTGATAATAGTTCCACGAAACCATATGTCCTTTGAGGATATCTGCACCGATTGTTGCAACCTCTTCCTCTGCTATTGAGAAAGACATTGTCATATATTCATTGCTCGTATAGTTCTTTTCGGACATCTGCTTGAAGAATGATACATTACCTGTGCCGTTTAATGTATTGATAATAACATCAGGCTTTGAGGATTCAATCTTTGAAATAATTGTTGAGAAGTCTGTCTGATCCATATCGGCATATTCTGTGCCTACAATTTCAAGACCGGCGTTTTCAACCTGTGCTTTGATTATTTCATTTGCTGTTCTCGGGAACACATAGTCGGAGCCGAGCAGGAAGAACTTCTTGTAGCCCTTTTCAATCAGGTATTCAATTGCCGGGACAATCTGCTGGTTAGGTGCAGCACCTGTATAGACAATGTTTGATGAAGACTCCATACCCTCATACTGAACAGGATAGAAAAGAAGTGCGCCATAATCTTCAAATACAGACTTTACAGCCTTTCTTGACGAAGATGTCCAGCAGCCGAATACTGTAGAGATGCCGTCCTGGTCAATAAGCTTTTCTGCTTTTGTAGCAAATGTTGACGGGTCTGAAGCACCGTCCTCCTCAGAATATTCAATCTGTTTGCCAAGCACGCCGCCTGTCTTGTTAATTTCCGAGATAGCAAGCTTTTCAGCGTCACTTACCGATTTTTCCGAAATTGCCATTGAGCCTGTCAGCGAATGGAGCAATCCGACTTTTACTGTTCCGCCGCTTTCCGAGCTTTCTTCTGATGAGCCTGAACCGCCGCAGCCTGACAATACACCTGCGGTAAGCATTGCTGTACAAAGCAGTGCCGATATTAACCTAGCTAATCTTTTCTTTTTCATAATTTTCTCCCTTTCCTTTGCATAAAAAATGCGGACTCAATGCTTTTTGCACCGACTCCGTTGTCTCTGATTACTATAGAATTTTTCCTTTAAGCTTGAGGTAATTGATTATGATATCCGCACAATGCTCAATGCCTATCCTGTCACTGTTGAGCGTCATATCATACTCGGTAGGATTTGTCCACGAATGACCGCCTGTGTAGTATTTATAGTAGTCGCTCCTGTATTTGTCTGTACGCACAATTGCAGAAGCCGCCTCGTTTTCGTCAACACCCAGATAATCCTTAAGCCTTTCAACGCAAGCCTTTCTGGGAGCTTCGATATAAACACTGCACACATTGTCGCAGTCACGAAGAATGTAATTTGAACATTTTCCGATAATAACACAAGACTGTGTTTTTGCCAGTTCACGGATAATCTTTTTCTGAATACTGAAAATATTATTATCAGAAGTGAATTTTTTGTCATACGGCTCTACGATTCGGTCTGTGTTCGGAACACTTCCGAGCTTCATAAGCAGCCGCAAGCCTGTAAGCTTTTCATCGTTCTTTACGAAAAACTTTTCGTTGATACCGCTGTAGTCCGAAGCCATTTTTAAAATCTGACTTGAATAACAGGGGATTCCAAGCTTGTTTGACAAAGCAAAGGCGACCTCTCTTCCGCCGCTGCCAAATCCTCTGGCTATGGTAATAATATAATTATCCAACATCTTCCCTCCTTTATAAAATGAATTTTTATCAATTTAAGAATTCATTTTAGCTTGTGTTAATTATACAACTGAAAGGAAAATATTCACACCCGAAATAACAGCTATTTCACGTTAAAAATCAGAGTTTTTTCTGAATTCGTTGGGAGAAATACCAAATTCTGCTTTAAAAATACGTGTAAAATAATCAGGCTCCGAATAACCGAGCATATTGCTCACCTCATACACCTTGTATTTACCGCTTGCAAGAAGAGCTTTTGAATATTGCATTTTTATGCTTGTCAGCAATTTATTGAAACTCACTCCCGTCTTTTGCTTTACCATTTTTCCAAAGTAATCCTTGCTGAACCCTAGATATTTTGCAAATTCATCCATTGACAAATTTGACTCGGTATTCTGCGCAAGAATATTTTTAAGATTTGTTATGAAAGCATCATTTTCCTCCACTCCAAGCTCGCTGAATTTTTCTTCTATTATCATCTTATATTCAGCGTTCATATTAAACTCATCAAGGCAGGAACGCACTTCTGAAAGCGTTTCGTCAAGCGCTTTTTCCTCTATCGGCTTCATGATATAATCTACTGCACCGTATTTAAGACCCTCTCTTGCATACTCAAATTCCTTGTAAAGACTTACAAGGACTACGAACACATCTATTTTTTGTCTGCGTATTTCTTTGAGCAAAGCGATTCCGTCCATTTCCGGCATTCTTATATCCGTAAACACAACGTCAACCTTATTTGCTTTAAGAATTTCAAGAGCTTTAATGCCGTTTTCTGCTTCATACTCAACCGTAAAGCCGAACTTTTCCCAGCTCTTCATATTTGAGCAGACACATCTTGTTATTTTATCATCATCAACAAACAACACCTTATACATTTTCATTCAGCTCCTTGTTTATGTAAATTTCAAGTTTATTAAAGTCAAGCTGTTCTACAGCTGACTTGATATTTATAAAGTTGTCACTCCTGCAATTTCTGCGCAACAATGATATATTCTCACCGAAATAATTTGCAGCGCAGAAATCCTTATTTTTGCAATATTCGAGAAGTTTTTTGAGAACTCCTATTCGTGAATTATTTAATTCTTCATTCTGATTGTCCTTTACAAACGTTCGGTAATACTCGTTTATTTCAGTATAAGTCTTTTCAAAAGCATCAATAAAATCTTCAATTCCGTCAAATAAGCCGTTTTTCAGACTGCTGTTGAATCTGTCGCACTCATCAAACAGCTTTCTGCAACAAATCGTTCCGCTTGTTCCTTTTAGCTTATGGATAAATTCAAATGCCTGTTCGGCATTGTTTTCCTCTTTCAGCTGTAAAATAAAGTTTGGGCAGTTTTTATAATCGTTGAGAAACATATCAAGTATATTTTCAAGCATAGCTTTATTTTGTCCGATTTTTTTCATAAGCCTTTCGGGGCTGAAATAAGAGGATGCCACTTCAAGGTAATTTTTTCTTGTAGTTTCCGATTCGGAATAATCTGAAATAAATTTTTTCAGCACCGCATAAAGACTGTTTGCGGCAAACGGCTTTTTCAGGTAATAATTCATACCGCTTTCCTTAACCCGTTTTTCTGTTTCGGGAAGAACATCGGCAGTAAGAGCTACAATAGGCACTTCTTTTCCGCATTCCATACTGCGGATAATACCTGCCGCTTCATATCCGTCCATATCGGTCATTCTTATGTCCATAAACACAAGCTCAATATTTGCTTCGGTATTCATAATCTGCACAGCCTGACTGCCGCTGTTTGCTGAAATAACAGTCAGTCCGCAATTTTTAAGCATTTCACTCTCAATTTGTATATTTATCTCATTATCGTCAACAACAAGCACCTTGTTTCCGTTGTAAATCGGTTTATAACAAGTATTGCCGTTAATCTTTTTGTGAGATATTCCAAAATTCAGCGTAAAAGAAAAGGTTGAGCCTTTTCCGACTTCGCTTTCCACATTTATCGTATCGTTTCCGTTGTCCCATGCCGATACTATCTGCTGACAGATTGAAAGTCCGAGTCCCGTACCGCCGTACTTTCTTGCCACAGACGCATCCTTTTGTACGAACGGCTGGAATATTGAATAAAGCTTTGATTTTTCAATACCCGTTCCCGTATCCGACACACAAAATTTAACCTTGCATTTTTCGCCGAATATTTCAACAAGACCTATATTTATTTCAACCTTGCCTTTTTCGGTAAACTTGACTGCATTGTTTGCAAGATTAATAAGCACCTGTTTCAGTCTTAATGCGTCGCCTACAAGCGTTGACGGTATGTTACTGCCGCATTTTACAATAAAGTCAATTCCCTTTTGCAAGGAAAGATTCTCAATAACACAGCTTACTTCTTTCAGCATATCTTCAAGCCTGAAATCCTTGTGTTCCAGAACAAGCCTGCCCGATTCAAATTTTGAAAAATCAAGAATGTCATTGATAAGTCTAAGCAAGCTGTCGGACGAGTAGCGTATTCCTCCAACATACGATTCCTGCTTTTCACTCAGCTCTGTTTCAAACAAAAGCTCGGAATATCCGTTGACGGCATTGAGCGGCGTACGCAACTCGTGGCTCATATTTGCAAGAAATATGCTTTTTGCCTGATTTGCAATTTCAGCTTCATTCCTTGCTCGGCGCATTATTTCCTCAGCCTGTTTTCTGCTGTTAAGCTCCTCATACACGGTATCGGTAAGCATATTAAACGCCGTTCCGAACTCAATTACCTCAAGCGAGCCCTGAGGTACTACTTTTACGGCAAGATTATGGATTGACGAATACGTACCCTTTTTTCTTTCGGGCGAAACATCTGCACTGTGTATGCAGTCGGTGTATTTACGAATCGGTATGACATACATTTTATTCAGCAATATCAGCAAACCGCCTGTTGCAATCAGCGTAATTACAGTTGCCGCCGCAAGAAGCACGGTAGCAAATGCCGTACCGTTTTTTGCACTCTTGACCTCTTGTTCAAGACGGGTATTCATTAACGTCTGAAATGTGTCAATCGGATTCATTATGCTGTCTTTATAATTGTCGTATGTATGATTAAAGAGAATATCTATTGCCTTTGCTGCCATCTCCTCGTCGTTTAAAGCCTTGTATTTATCGGGCAGTTCACAATTCAATACATTCTGCACATATCCCTGCAATTTTACATCATCAGGAAAGCTTGAAGCGTCTTTATGCTCACTCATCAAAACCATTTTCATTGAATATGTTTCTATTTTCACCAGCTCGTCAGAATAATATTTTGCTTCTTTAAGATAGGCAGTTTCATTATCGGGTGCATCTCTTTCTTCAAATTGTGTTATGACATTATCTCTTGTCTTTGTGTCATTGATTTCTTTCCAGTAATTATAGAAATGCTCTATGCTGTGCGTTACCGCAAACAGCCTTACCTCAGTTGTAAGATAATCCGATGCGTCCGCAAGGTCAGTTCCCATTTGTTTACATACAGAATAGTCTGCGTTTGCCTGCTCTTCATTACCGATACAAATATTAATGTAATATGTACTTGAAGCAAGAAGTAAAACGGTAACAATAAATACTGCAACAGAAATTGCAGTAATATTTTTGCTGTTTTTAAATATATTTAAAACTTTATTCATATTTCCACCACCAAAAAAGGCATATACCGATATTACCGTAATATCCATATATGCCTCGTTGCAATGCTTATTATGTTTTTTATTATATTATATCCAAAAACACAAGAAAATCAATATCCCCCCCGGGGGCTTGCGGAGAAAATAATTTATATTTATAATAAGAGCATCTTAATTCAGGAGGTTATAACAATGGCTTGTTTTTTAGCACCGGCAGTTGAAGCGATTGCCGTATCTGTCGTCAAACATCACATTAAAAAGAAAGAAAACAAAATTCAGGTAAATTCAAACGAAAATTCCGTCGTAAGAAATAACGATGCAAATAAAATTCCGTTTTCAAAGAAGCTTTCCTGGCTTAACTCCTTGCTGTGGGGCGGAAGCTTTTTGCTGTTGATTGAGCATATATGGCACGGAGAGGTTGTGCCGTGGTTTCCGTTTCTTTCCGCTATGGGTAATCCCGAGGATACAATAACAATGCTACAGGAAATTGCTACGGCTGGCGTAGGTATGGCTGTACTCTGCACCGCAGTATGGGGAATTATGCTTGCTGTACTGCATATTCTTGAAAATAAAAAATCTTCAAGGCTGGTGAAAAAATTATGTGCCTGATAATAACAGAATTAGCAGCATTGATTTCATTTGCAGTGTGGTTTTTCGACTCAAAAAGTAAAGAACATAAGACAGGGATGCTTGTACTTATGTACCTGGGCGCATCAGTTATGTGGAGCGTTGACGGCTTCTTCTCCCTTAGTGAAGGCGAACCGTTTTTTGATTTAAGCCTTAACAATGCACTCCTCGGAATATTGGTTGTTATATGCGGTCTTATTCTGTATTCATTAATAATGCTGTTTGCAAAGGTGAAATTAAAGTACAAACAAAACTAACAATCCGAGCGGCTGCGACTTCACAAATAATGAATATAGTATATATTGGAGATACGAATATTTCTTAATTGAAAAAGAAACAGATATTATTACTGTAAAAAAATAGTGGGTATATAAAAAATAATTATTGTAGATTATCTTAATCTGTTAGATAATGTTATCCTTATGAGCAGTCGGCATCCTTCTGCCCCTGCCAAGCAAAAACGGCTTAAACACTGCGTTTAAGCCGTTTTTTGATGCAATTTTATTTATGGAAAACGGTCTGATTTTCGCTTTTTGGTGCTTATTTCAGGCATCAAAATGTTCAACTGGCGCTAATAATTCCAATGTTTCCGTCTGCTACATCATCAAAATAGCATCAATTATCATCAGTAATATTTTTAAAATGGCTCTGGGTAAATGAATTTCCTAAAGCCTTTTTCCTTTTCTTTGTTTACTGTAACGCAAATTTTGATTGTCAGGTTTTAGCCAAGGTGAGGTAACGAACTCTTGTATTGTCAGGCTATTTCCTTTATTGCCGTTTTAGTAATAGAGTATGCACAACTTACTTACTGATCGATTATTATTCTGTCAAAGAGCTTATTCTCGCATACTCTTAATTGATTATTTAACTATTTGTCAAATATTAATCATCATTGGGTAAATACCATCCGTGTTCACGGTGTGGTAAATTAAGCGGAAATCTACTTGCTATTGCGTTAACCACATCTATGTGGATATTATAAATCTTTGTGTGCTCATCGGAATTGTAGTCCAACTCATCTAATAAATTTTCCATTTCGCGCGAGGTAGCACGGAGGTCATCCTCCGAAGCGGTGTCTAACCAGGAAGAATTGACATAATCAAATTTCTTATCAAAATTACTATCATCCTCGCCACGCAATACTTCATCCCCTGTATCAGTAGTATCATCATCGGTTGCCTGAGAAGCAAGATAAGTAACACCCACTATGGCCGCAACAGCACCTACCACCTTTGCAACTGTTTTCAACCTCTCCTTAGCTTTTCCTTGTCTCACAATCTTACAATCAGTACATAGTGTTTGCTCTGGGTCAGATATAGTTTTTCCACAATCAACACAAACACCTTTTATGTTATCAAATGTGGTGTCGTTCTCGTAACCACACTTTGTGCAAATATGCTTGGAAGCAGTTCTATCAAAGCCCTCTTGGTTATTCAAATAGGTACCACATTCATCACAGAACCAGAATACATAATCATCCTCGAAGTCAACGGCAGAAAGTTGATAACCACAATCCTCGCACTGCCACATCGTTGATTTTTTGTTTATAACCAATTTCCCATTCCTGCACGACGGGCAAAACATCCACTTCTTAATTCGGCGGATATAGGCGTTTGTTATTTTTTCTGTTAAGGTCTTATTATTTTTTTCTTTTGACATAATTCTCATCTCGCTATTTTTGCAATTTATGGTGCATAACATCGTCGGTACGATGATACCAGTGTTTGGTTAGTCGCAAGGGATATGCCGTTTTCGGTAGCCACTTGTATTTTATGTGCCGATGCGTGATATCCGTTGGGGAGCTTTCTCAAATGCTCTCGCACATTAATTATTCTGAGCATAGGCTCTGCTACCTCAACAGTGTCCACTTTAGGTTTAACCGTGGGTCCCGGTAGAGGCTTTACAGCCTTGTTTTGTACCGCAATGTTCTTTGCAAGAAGAACGGCACCAGCAACTGTGATTATCGTTACACTGGCAACAATAATTTCTTTCTTATGTTGTTTCACTAATCTTTTAAAACATTTTTCTTCCGCCAACAAGGTACACCTCTTTTCTTGATTATGTACATTAAATATAACAGATTACTTTCATTTTTTCGTTCACACTCCGTGGAATTTACTCTTTATTTGGCGGTGTTTTAAAATTATCTGCGTATGGATTGCCCATTAATGAGAAAGCAATCATCATTTCGTCACCCACAGCACTATTCATTTCAGTACTCAATGTGTTAGATACGATATCCAGTTTATAATACAAAGCCAAGTAGTAGTCACCGAGTTCTTGATATTTTGGAGTGTGTTTTAGCCGGTAAATATTCACTACCATAGAAACCTCGTTTTCTTCTATGAAACCTTTTCTCGCCTCGAAGAACTCCTGTGTTTCATCATCAGTGGATTCATCATCAATTGATAGAAGATATCCATTTTGAATGATGTCCTTGACTGTGGCATTTTTCTTTTTTAAGTTTGCAATGTTGTCAAGCATCTGTGGGGTTAAAAAAGTAAATGTAAAAGCAAAGAAAAATAACCACCACAAATAATTTGCTACACCTTCGATGACACCTTCTTCTCTTGCTATACCGTATAATTCCATACATTGTTCAATTCTATCAGAGTCAAATTCTACTCCGTTAATAATAAACTCATACATTTCTTGATGCATACTGTATGCTTCTTTGAAATGCGAATTCTCAAGAGCTTTATCGGTACAGATTAAAGGAAACATTTTATCGAACATAGCTTTGTTGTATTCCTTATCGTTAATTGGTATCTTTAACATATTTTTTATGTTGGCAAAATTTCCATTCAAGAGTTCATTCTCGGTGATTCTATAGTGCTTTGCTATTTTGAGAAGTACATCTCTTTCTGGAATACGCTCACCTAATTCGTAGTTTGAAATTGCAGTACTTTCTACGCCAATGGCAGTAGCTAATGCAAGCTGTGTTTCGCCATAACCTTTTCGTAAACCTTTAATATTGCTACCGAGTTTATAAAAAAATCTTTTTTCCAAATGTATCACCAACAGACTTTGATTTAATATGAAAATGCCATTGATATGTCAGTATTGTAGCATATATTTATAATTTTTTCTACCACTTTAACATGAAAAAGTAACGGAAAGGTATTTAGTTATTGTCTCTGTTGTATAATATGCATAACTAGTACATTAAAACTTATTGGTCACATATCAAACCCATCTGTTATTCCATTCAGCTTTGCTAAGTCTCTTTTTACATAGTACAGCTCAGTAATTTCAGAAGTTGTATGTCCGAGCAAGTCTGCAACCTGTCTTGGTGTGAGGGACTTTATTGAACCGTCGGGTTGCTTTATGCCGTTTACAAGGTTAGTGGCAAAGGTGTGACGGAGCGAGTGTAAACCTTTGGTTTCTATGCCTGCGGCTTTGAGGATTCTGTAATAGCGTTTGCGGAAAT
>JBJEOX010000428.1:0-4439 GCA_051880935.1 Ruminococcus sp. | reverse complement strand
ATTTTTTATATACTTTCATTCCATTTTATCATACTTTTTTCTGTCTATCAATTCGTGGAAGGGGGCAGAATGCATTTTGAATAATTAAATTTGCCAAGCAAGAGAGTAAGATTGCTTGACAAATTTTAAAAATATAAAAGAGAGTATGACATTGACAAAAGAAAACAATAATAATATAATAAGAATAGAATAATACTATTATTGAAAAAATGATATAGATAAATGAGGAATATTAATGGATTTATACAGAGATGAAATAATAAAAAGGCTTTTGCAGGTTGATGAAGATATGGCTTTGTTGGATACGACGCCCGATACGTATTCGTGCGTAATTGTAGGCGGAAGTGCACTTGTTCTGATGGAGAAGATTTACAGGTCAACGCACGATATAGATTCAATAGATGCCAGTGATGAAATCAAACCGCTTTTAGAAACTTATAACATAAATATGAATGTAAACGCATATCGGATTAACTTTCCCGAAGATTATCTTGACAGAATCATTGAAGTCGATATTCCTACAACAAAAGTGAAATTCTATACGGTATCGCTTGAAGATTTAGTTGTATCTAAATTATGCGGAATGAGAGGAAAAGATGTTGAGGACATTGAAAATGAGATGGTATATAAAGAATTAAACTGGGGGTTGTTGGATGAATTGATTGATGAAGTTTGTTACGGTATGCTTAATGATTTTGATGTAAATGCATTGAAATCAAATTACGAAAACTATAAGGAGAGATTCAGATGAGAGAATTGACATTCAAAGGTTACTTGCTTTCACAGCTTAAGGAGCTATCAGGGGTCAACGGCACCTCTCTTTACACTTTCTCTCAGCTTGCCCGTGACAATGCAAGATTAAAGGATGCATTGACTCTATATTTAGTGATGTACACAGAAGAGAATCTGAGAAGTAAGCTATTAAAGAAATTCGATTATCTGAACAGCTCCTGCGAAAAACTTAACGGACTTAATGACGATAATGCGGAAACTTATTTGCAGAATGACAGCTTGAGTGAATACAGGACGGTTTATAATAATTTCTTATATCAGCGAAACCGTAAGGAACAGGAAGACAGGCTGAAAATGATAATGTATAGGAGAATTTCCGAAGTCAAGCAAGCTAAATGCATGACGAATTATCGTATATATAAAGAGCTGAATCTGAACCCCGGAAATGTAAATGCATTTTTAAAAAACGAAGATACAAGCAAAGTGAGCGTGGATACTGCAAGAAAAATATTAGCGTTCGTTAATGAATACTAAATATGAAAATTGCAGAAAATGATAAGAAAAAGACTAATTTAAAAGAAAGCCAGAAGAAATTATGCGAATAATATTTTAAATTATAAGAAAATTATTAAAACTATGTGAAAATCTTTAGAAATTCTCTTGAAAATTCTTATAAATTAAGTATAATGGAATCAGGAGGAATTTTTATGCTCGAAATCGAATTGATAAAATTGATTGAAGATATACAACTGAAAAAGAGTGAAAGTAATTACATTGAAGTAAAATCGGCTCGGAACGGTTGCCCTAAAATTTTCGATACGCTGTCATCATTTTCAAATCAGCAAAACGGCGGTACTATCATTTTCGGCGTTGATGAAAATGAGGATTACAATGTCTGCGGAGTTTATGACGCAGCTGATTTGCAGAAGAAAATAATGGAGCAAAGTCTGCAAATGGAGCCTGTCGTAAGACCGCTTTGCACGGTTGCGGTAGTTGACGGAAAAACCGTTGTGAGTGCGGAAATTCAGGAAATGGATAATTTTCAGAAGCCCTGCTTTTATAAGGGCGCAGGCAGATTAAGAGGATCTTATGTGCGTGTTGCCGACGGCGACAGACTTATGACCGAGTACGAGGTTTACAGCTATGAAGCATTCAAGCAGGATATACACGACGAGCTCAGAACTAATGACAGAGCAGAAATGACTGACATAAACACCGAGGAATATCAGCTATATCTTCTTGAACTGAAGAAAAACAAGCCGCATCTTGCTAAGCTTGAAGAAAAGGAAATAAATCGTTTGCAGGGCTTTGTTGTTGACAATAAGCCTACCGTTGCCGCCTTAATGCTTTTCTCGGTTTATCCGCAGGCTTACTTTCCTCAGCTCTGTATCACTGCCGTTTCCGTTCCAGGCAAAGAAATGAGTGCGACAGGAAGTGTCGGCGAGAGATTTATTGACAACAAAAGAATTGAAGGTTCTATAACGCAGATGCTCAACGACGCTTTGATTTTTGTCAGAAAAAATATGAAGGTGAAAACGATAATTGACGCTGAAACGGGAATGAGAAACGACAGAACGGAGTATCCCGTTATCGCTGTCAGAGAGCTTGTGCTTAATGCTCTCATTCACCGTGATTACAGTATCCATACTGAGTCGGCGCCGATTACTATTACGATGTATTCCGACAGAATGGAAATTGAGAATCCCGGCGGCTTGTACGGCAGAATGACTCTGGACAATTTAGGCTTTGTTTCTGCCGATACCAGAAATCCGTATATAGCAGGGGCGCTTGAAATTATGGGCGAAACCGAGAACCGTTACAGCGGCATTCCGACTATAAGAAGTGCTATGAAAAATGCAGGACTTCCACAGCCTGTTTTTGTAAATAACAGAGGTGTATTCAAGGCTATACTTTATAATGAAATTGTTAGCGAAAAAGGAAATAGCGACCTTACAAGCAGGATCCTCGATTTTTGCAGTGTGCCGAGAAGCCGCAAGGAGCTTGAGGAAAAATTCAAAGATGACATAACAATAGCCTACCTTATGAGCAAGCATATGAAACCCTTGATAGCTGAAAATAAAATTGCGCTTACAAAACCCGAATCACCAAAAAGCAAGGGTCAGAAATATTATACGGTAAAATAATTCTTTAAGAGAGGAAAACAAAAGATGAAATCTCGCACATCAAAAAACAATGAAAATCATAATGGGGGATTCAATCCTCGTTTGAAGAATCTGATAATTGAAATTGTGGAAAATCAGATAAGGGATAATAATCCTCCTGTCACAAAGGTTACATTTGAACGATTAATAGATAAAGGTTATTCAAAACAGCAGGCAAAGGAGAAAATAGCGGCTGTAGCTTTAATGCATATCTATGATGCATTGACAGGTAAAAAATTCGATGAAGTGAAATATACGAAAGAGTTGTCGGAAATAGAATAAATGACCGGCAAAATATTGCGTAAAAAGAGGAATTATAAAAGATGTTTCAAATGAAAAAATGCTGTTCCGTTCCTTTCCATGAAAAGTTATCAGAACAATATGAGATACTCGAAAACAGGATTGTTGCAAATGTAGGCACGGATAAAATAAAGAATATGATTTTTGAATTTATTGATAAGCACGATGAGTGGTTGTTCTTTATTTTAGAGATACCTACAAATTGGAATGATGAGCAAAAAGATGAAAACGGTGAATTGATGGGCAGGCATAAAGATGTTTACTATATTGATGGTTGCAGTCAGGAAAAAGCTAAGAGTATTCTTTTTGATATCGGAGATTTGTTGGTTAATGACGGAATGAATTGCTTCGGATTTGGAGGTCACGAAAGCAAAGAAGAAATTTTGTTTGGAAAATATAATGTAATGACAGTTTATACTCATAATCCCGAAAAGTATGAGGCTTTTCTTAAAAATTACAATATCACGAAAACGGATAATTTAGTCACCGCATGGGACACATTTTCGGAGGAATATTACGGAGAAAGCGAGATATATGAAATTGACGGCAAGAATATCTATTCTATTCCGGAGGATTATGAAAAATACGGTATGTATTTTGCAGAGAGAAGAGAGGAATAGTATTCAAAAAACGATACCGTGTTATGTGTAATGCATATTTGCCCCATATAAGCAAGGAGCAGGAATACTTACAATAAAGTAATTACGATTTGCCAAGTGAATTCCAGATTTGCTTGGCAATTTTTATATTTATCAAAGAATTTTTGAAAAATTTAAAATTTCCCTGATTTTGTCCGTATCTTGTCACAGTCGGTTTGTTATGATATAGACACAATAAAGAAACAAACGAAAGGGGAATAAAAATGCAGTATATTATTGATTTCTTTATCAGATTATGTTATGCAGATGTAATTGACTGATAAAAGTAAAAAATAAAAAACTTTTAAAAATCACGAAAATTTGTCCGTATCTTGTCACAGTAAGTATGGTAAGATAAAGACACAATAAAGAAACAAACGAAAGGAGGAAAAGAAAATGACTTATTTTTTCGTAAGATTTTTCGTCAATTGGGATGGAGTCATTATTTAAGATAAAAGCAAAACGAAAAACGAATGCCATAATAGGTAAGGATTGGTAAAACGAATGATAATTGAAAATAATAATTTAAGGGGCTGTAAAAAAACAGCCGTAAAAAAAGACTGCAAACCTGCCGCAAGGGTAGGAATGCAGTCTTTTTTGTGGTATA
>JBJEOX010000427.1:0-4443 GCA_051880935.1 Ruminococcus sp. | reverse complement strand
TCCGGGAAGCCGTCCCCTACGGATATAGAGGAACCATTTAATTTTATTTCCTAGGGGACGGGTTCCTACACGTCCTAAAACGTTACCTATATAACAACATAAATTCAGCAAACAACCCTTTCCTTACAACACGCATTATTACAAATTTGTAAATATGCGTGTCAAGGCACTAGATCAATCCGCAACTCCAAACTTTTATTTATTTGTATTTAGCCAATGAAATTTCGATTATTTTTTCGCAGAGGTCGGCGTAATTGAGTCCCTCAACATCCGCCTCCTGCGGGAGCAGGCTTGTAGGAGTCATTCCGGGGAGGGTGTTTGCCTCTAAGCAGAACGGCTCGCCGTTTTCGTCAACGAGAAAATCAACTCTTGCGTAGCTGTCGAGGTGAAGCGCATTGTAAGCCGCAGTTGCCGCATCACGCAGCTTTTTGTCCGTCTGTTCGTCAATATCGGCAGGGCAGATTTCAACCGTTGCGCCTGCCTGATATTTTGCGGCGTAATCGTAAAATCCCGACTTCGGGATAATCTCAATCGGCGGAAGTGCCTTGCCGCCGAGGAGTCCGACAGAGAACTCTCTGCCCTTGACAAACTGCTCAACGACAATTTCGTTTTCGTATCTGAATGCGTCCTTAACAGCCGCCAAAAATTCCTCTTCATTTTCAGCCTTTGCAATTCCCACGCTTGAGCCGCCCGAGCAGGGCTTTACAACGCAGGGAAAAATGCTCCAGCTCTTTGCGTCCTCAGCACTTTTGAAAATCTCGCCTGCGGGAGTGTTGATTTTATTCTGAACAAAAACGCCCTTTGTAAGTCCCTTGTTCATTGCAAGAGCCGAGCCGAGATAGCCTGTACCGGTGTACTTGATTCCGAGCAAATCAAGCGTTGCCTGAAGCTGTCCGTTTTCGCCCTCGCCGCCGTGAAGCGCAAGGAAGGTTATGTCAGCCTCAGAGCAGATTTCAATTACATTCGTTCCGATAAATCTGCCTGATTTATCAAGGCGGTTTTCCCTTACCTCGCTGAAATCGGAAACAGTTTCGCCGACGTTTGCCTTGTCGATAAAGCTGTAGTTCTGTTTGAAAAGTGCGTCAATGTCGCAGATGTTCTGCTCGTAGCCCGTGAAAACGTCGAGCAGTACAACCTCGTGACCTTTTTCACGCAATGCAGAGGCAACGAGTATTCCCGATGAAATCGACACGTCACGCTCAGTGCTGAGTCCTCCTGCAAGTACAACAATTCTCATAATCAATATTCCCCCAAATTATTCTCCGATTATCTTTATCAGTGCGTGCTTGCGGCGTTTGCCGTCAAGCTCGTAGTAAAAAATCTGTTCCCATGTGCCGAAGTCAAGCCTGCCGTCGGTGATTGCGCAGACAACCTCTCTGCCCATAATCGTGCGCTTGAGGTGAGCGTCGGCGTTGTCCTCAAAGCCGTTGTGGGCGTACATATCGTACGGCTTTTCGGGAGCAAGCTTTTCAAGCCAGCGTTCATAGTCGCTGTGAAGTCCGCTTTCGTCGTCGTTTATGAAAACCGAGGCGGTGATGTTCATTGCGTTTACAAGAACAAGACCTTCCCTGATTCCGCTCTCGTCAATTGCATTCTGAACATCCTCGGTAATGCGTATAATTTTTCTGCGCTGAGGTACGTTAAACCACAGCTCCTTGCGATAGCTTTTCATAAAATCACCCGTTTATCAGAACATAAATCCGTCCATACCCCAGTGCTGAACTTCTTCAAATTTTACGTAGCAGTTACTTCCGTCTACACCTGCTTCTTCGCTCAGAATATTGCAGATTTCAGCGGTCAGCTTTCCGTAATTGTCCTTTGAGGAACTTCCGAGGATTTTAACCTCGACAAAAGCAATATTTTTGTTGCTGTTTCCCTGAAACATCATAGAAATTTTATCCTCGACAGCGCACATAAGATATGCCTCGCTCTTGCCCGGGATAAGCGAAATAGCCTTTGAAAGACGGCTTTCAATTGTATTTTTTGCAGTATCGTCAAGCGACACGTTTGTTTTTACATTAATAAACGGCATAATAATACCACCTTTAATTGATACTTACCCTATATTATAATATTTATTGCATTTTATTTCAAGTATCAGTTTCTACAATAAAACAAAAACGCACACCGTATGTTTTGCGGTATGCGTTATATGCTATTCTTTATTTTTGTCGTCTGCTGTCGGAACACGGTAGGGATAAAGCTGTTCATACGCTTCAATTTCGCTTTCATCCGTGATTGCCGAGGGAATAAGTCCCGTGCAGTCATATGCAGAGCAGGCGTTCATATTCTTGTCGTGAATACGGTCAAGCTTTTCGCTGTCGGGGATTTTCTTTTCCACTCTCTCACCTCACTTTTATTTTATACAGCAAGGTGCAAAGTTATGAATGTTTTATTTTACCGTCAATTTTTTAATTTTGAAAACGTCGCCGTCCATTACCGTGTAGGTGCTTCTCAGCTCGCCCTCAATTTCGGGTGAAATGCTCTGGTGGATGTAAAGACTGTCGATTCCGAAGTGAGCAGCTCCGCCGATGTCGGAAAGGTAGTCGTTGCCAATCATAATCGATTCGCTTTTCTCAAGACCGTAGCGGTCGAAAAGCGTTTTGTAGTAGCAGGAATCGGGCTTTGAACATTCCTCGTCGGAGCTTATGCAGATTCCGTCGAAGTACTCGGTCAGACCGAGCATATTAAGCTCGTTTTCGGTAAAGCTGCGCTGAGCGTTAGAGAGAAGATAAATCTTCTTGCCCTTTGCCTTGAGCGTGTCGAGCAAATCAATTACGCCGTCGTAAAGCTTTATGTACTTTGTCGAGTAGCAACGGAAAGCCTCGGCAACAAACGCAACCTGAGCCTTTGTAACCTTAATGCCCTTTTGGGTAAAGAGCTTTCTGAAAACCTTTTCAATTTTAATGTCAACCACATTATATTCGGGGTGACGTTTTCTTACAGCGACTTTTTCAAGTGCGACAAGCTTGTCATACTCATCGTTAAGCTCGTCGTAGGTGTAGTGTGCGCCCTTGTAGCCGTAGAGGATAGCCATCTTCTTCCACAAATCATCATTCCACTCATCGGTGTTGATGTCGATAAGAGTACCGTAAAGGTCAAAAATATAATTTTTATACATAGCAAAGTCACCGTCCGTAATCTGTAATTTATTTTGATTTTATTCTACCAGTTTACTAAGATAATTGCAATAGAAAACAGGATATGATAAAATATTATCAGTCAGTAAAAAATTAAAACAATTCCGAATTGAAATCAGTGGGGTGATTTTTTGACGAAAAAACAAATTGCGCTAAACGCCGTAAATGCCTTGAAAAAGGAATATCCCGAGGCAATCTGCTCGCTTGTGTACACAGACCCTCTTCAGCTTCTGATAGCCACACGCCTTGCCGCACAATGCACGGACGCAAGGGTTAATATGGTAACGCCTGCGCTGTTTGAGAGGTTCAAGACGGTTGACGATTTTGCGAATTCTACAGCCGACGAGGTTGCAGAGTATATCAAAAGCTGCGGACTTTACAAGACGAAGTCGAGGGATATTGTTGAGCTTGCAAAAATGCTGCGTGACGATTTCGGCGGAGCAGTGCCCGACAATATCGACGATTTGATTAAACTGCCCGGAATCGGCAGAAAAACTGCAAATCTTGTCTGCGGCGACATTTTCGGCAAGCCTGCCGTAGTTGTGGACACGCATTGCATACGCATTACGCAAAGGCTGGGACTTCACAACCTCAAGGATCAGAAAAAGATTGAATTTGCACTGCGTGATTTACTGCCGCCCGAGGAAAGCAACGACTTTTGCCACAGGCTTGTACTGCACGGCAGAGCAGTCTGCACAGCACGCAGTCCGAAATGCGAAAAATGCTGTATGAAAGAGTTCTGTAAATCATCGCATCTGCGATGATTTACAATGCGGAATGCGGAATTAGAAATGCGGAATTTCGGGTCAGTCGAGTGCCTTGACACGCAGATTTCCGAATTTATAATAGTGCGTGTTGTTGGGAAAGGTTTGTTTGCTGAACTAATTTTGATATATCGGCGACGTTTAGTATTTTAGTGTAGGGAACAGTCTTGACTGTTCCGCAGGGTTACAGCTAACCTATGGGTAATCGGAACGGTCAAGACCGTTCCCTACATTAGTTATAAATAAATTCGGGAATTAACCCTTTATATTATTGCAACCTAATATTCCCGACCAATAATTCCGAATTACGCATTCCGAATTAATGCTTCCCTGTTGAGCCGAAACCGCCCTCGCCTCTGTCGGTGTCGTCAAGCTCGCTTACCTCGACAACGTCGGGTGTGAGCACGGGCGCAATTACCATCTGGCAGACACGCTCGTCAGGCTCGATTGTATAGGGCTTGTCGGACACGTTGCAAAGACCTGCGCAGATTTCGCCCCGATAGTCGCTGTCGATTACGCCGACGCCGTTCGAAAGGCAG
>JBJEOX010000426.1:0-4474 GCA_051880935.1 Ruminococcus sp. | reverse complement strand
GTGGAAGCGATGAGGAAATCAAAGGTGAATTTGCTCAGAATGGCGTTACTAACAACATTTCGCACGTAAGAGGCGTAATTTCTATGGCTCGTTCTCAGCTTTACAACAGCGCAAGCTCGCAGTTCTTCATCGTTCATGAGGACAGCACTTTCCTTGACGGTCAGTATGCCGGCTTCGGTCACGTTACCGACGGTATAGAAATCGTTGATAAAATCTGCGAGGAAACTCCCGTAACCGACGATAACGGTACTGTTGAAGAAGGCAAAAAGCCTGTTATCAATACAATTACTATTCAAGACTGATAGATGAAAATTCTTGTCGACGACGACGCCTGTCCTGTTGTTAAGCAGGTTGAAAAAGTCGCAAAACGATATAACATTCCTACTATTCTTCTCTGTGATACAAGTCACGTTATGAATACAGATTACAGCGAAGTAAAGATTATCGGCTCGGGAGCCGACGCAGTTGACTTCGCACTTGTAAATATGTGCCAAAAGGGCGACGTCGCAGTAACACAGGATTACGGAGTTGCGGCTATGGTGCTTTCAAAGGGCGGTTACTGTATTCATCAGTCGGGAAAAATTTTTACAGATGATAACATAGGCGGTCTGCTTATGGACAGGCATCTTGCCAAGAAAGCAAGAATGTCTAAAAGTAAGAATCACCTTAAAGGTCCTAAAAAGCGCACGCAGGCTGATGATGAAAGATTTGAAGCTTCTTTTGAAGGCTTGATAAAGAAAATATTGAACGAATAAATTAACGGCTGATTTGAATTTTAGCAGTTTCAAATCAGCCGTTATTCATTTCTTAAAATCTCATTGTTAGAGAAATTCTGTTTTTATCAGGGTCTACCGATAAAATTTTAACATTAACAACGTCGCCGACTTTTAGAACTTCGCCGGGGTGCTTGATGTATTTATCGCAAATCTGCGAAATGTGAACAAGTCCGTCCTGATGAACTCCGATATCAACAAATGCACCGAAGTCGATTACATTACGTACCGTTCCTTTTAGCTCCATTCCCTCCTTTAAGTCCTTTATATCAAGAATGTCACTGCGGAGCATAGGAGCAGGCATTTCATCTCGTGGGTCTCTTCCCGGCTTTGAAAGCTCTTTTACTATGTCATCAAGCGTAGGCAAGCCGATTTCAAGCTTTTCTGCAAGAGATTTTGTGCCGTATGCTTTTACTCTTGACTGTAAATCCGGGAATTTGCCTGATTTTATTTCTTTATCGGAATAATCGAGCAGATTTAAAAGCTCCTTTGCGCTCTTATAACTTTCAGGGTGAACGCCTGTATTATCAAGCGGATTTTTGCTTTCGGGAACTCTTAAAAAGCCGGCGCACTGCTCAAACGCTTTTGGTCCGAGCTTCGGTACTTTTTTAAGCTCAGCACGGGAGGAAAACGCTCCGTTTTCTTCCCTGTATGCAACAATGTTTTTACATACTGTTGAGTTAAGCCCCGACACCCTTAAAAGCAGCGCAGGAGATGCGGTATTCAAATCTGCTCCGACAGAGTTTACGCAGTCCTCAACAACACCGTCAAGCGTTTCACCGAGCCTTTTCTGCGGCATATCGTGCTGATACTGCCCTACTCCGATTGCTTTTGGCTCAATTTTTACAAGCTCTGCAAGCGGGTCCTGAAGTCGTCTTGCAATTGAAACTGCGCTTCGCAGTGTGAGGTCAAGGTCAGGCAATTCGGTTGCGGCAAGCTTTGAGGCGGAATACACAGACGCTCCTGCTTCACTGACTACCATATAATAAACAGTATGGTCAGCTTCCTTGATTGTATCGGCAGTGAACATTTCGGTTTCCTTGCTTGCCGTACCGTTACCGATTGAAATAATATCAACGTGGTGTTTTTTGATAAGCTGTAGAAGCTTTTGCTTAGACTCCTCAATTTTCTTATCCGAATGCGTAGGATAAATTACAGCAGTGTCAAGCACCTTGCCCGTATCGTCAACGACAGCCACCTTACAGCCTGTTCTGTAACCGGGGTCGAGTCCGAGAACGGTTTTGCCCTTAACAGGCGGCTGCATAAGGAGCTGCTTTAAATTAACGGCAAACACCTTCATTGCATTTTCCGATGCTGTTTCGGTTAAATCGTTTCTGATTTCACGCTCGATTGAGGGGAAAATCAGTCGGTTGTAAGCGTCTGTGCAGGCTTCTCTTATAATATCGGAGCAAAGCGGATTTGTTCCTTTATCAAGTAATCGGTAAATTATATTAAGCGGCTTTTCACTGTCTGATTCAACAGAAACCTTTAAAAAGCCCTCTTTCTCACCTCGGTTAATAGCAAGTATCCTATGCCCTGCTATTTTCTTAACGGGTTCTTTGAAATCGTAATAGGTTGTATATACGCTTTCCTTTTCCGAATCGGTTGCGGTTGAAACAATTACTCCGTTCACTGTTGTAAGATTTCGAACTCTTTTTCTGATTTCTGCGCTGTCGGACACCTGCTCTGCAATTATATCCATTGCGCCCTGAATTGCTTCTTGTGCCGTTGCAACGCCCTTTTCTTCATCAATATATTTTTCTGCATCAGTATTAGGGTTAAATGAGCTGTCCTGCTTTATAATTTCAAGCGCCAAAGGCTCAAGCCCTTTTTCCTTTGCAACTGACGCTCTCGTCTTTCGTTTTGGTCTATAGGGACGGTAAATATCTTCAAGCTCGGATAAAGTTGAAGCCTTATCAAGTAACGCAGAAATTTCATCTGTAAGCTTTTCCTGAGCTTCAATCAGCGAACGGATTTCTTCCCTGCGTTTGTCAAGTCCACGCAGATATTCAAGCTTTTCACTGAATTCTCTGATGAGCTGGTCGTCCATTGAGCCGTGCATTTCTTTTCTGTAACGTGCAATAAACGGAATTGTGTTGCCGTCGTCAAGCAAACAGATTATGTTTTTTGCATACTCCTCTTTTATATTGAATTGTTGTGCTAAAGTTTGTGAGTACTCCATTATATCCTCCAAAGGTAATATTTCTACTAAATTATAGCACAAAAGAAAATCAAATGCACGATTTTTTTGTTTTCAGCCAAAAAAGTATTTACATTTTATAAAAATAATAATATACTATAAATAAATTAATAAAAAAGGCGGGAGCTCAAGAGGGCTGAGAGGAAATGAATTGACATTTCGACCGTAATACCTGATTTGGATAATGCCAGCGTAGGGACTTAAACTGTAATTTTACGAAGTGTGTCTTTTGGCATACTTCGTTTTTGTTTTATTGAGAACTGCGTGTCGGGGCGCTCGACTTTGTAAGGAGGGATATAATTGATTTGCATTAACGGTGAAAAAATCGAAAAAGCTGAGATTTTACTGTCTGCTTATCTTGAAGAAAACGGAATCAATCCGCAGAGAATTGCCGTTGAGTTAAACGGCGAAATACTGCCAAAAACGCAGTACTGTAATACCGTTTTAAAAGACGGCGACGTTGTTGAAATTGTAAATTTTGTCGGAGGAGGCTGATTATGAATACTAAAATTCCCGACAAAAGTGAAATTGATAATGTGCTTTCAATTAGGCACACGCAGGAAGTTTTTGAAAAGCTGAAAAATGCTCGTGTTGCTGTTGCAGGACTTGGCGGATTAGGCTCAAACATTGCGCTTATGCTTGCAAGAGCAGGAGTTGGTACACTTCATCTGATTGATTTTGACGAGGTGGATTTGAGTAACTTAAACCGTCAGCAGTATTTTATCTGTCATCTCGGAATGTATAAGACTGATGCTATAAAAGACGAGATAAGCAGAATTAATCCGTACATTAACGTGATTACCGACTGCATTAAGGTAACTGATGAAAACATTGATACGCTTTTTAAAGACGATAATATAATCTGTGAAGCGTTTGACAATCCCGACTGCAAGGCTATGCTTGTAAACCGTATTCTCGAAACAAGGAAAGATACATACATAGTTGCCGCTTCGGGTATGGCCGGCACTGAAAAATCAAACACGATTATCACAAGAAAAATTACAGACCGTTTTTACCTCTGCGGTGATGAAACAAGCGGTGCGATTAAAGGAAACGGTCTGATGTCACCGAGAGTTACAATATGTGCCGCTCATCAGGCAAATGCGATATTGAGGATAATTCTCGGGAAATATGATGTATAAAGGAAGTAAGAAAATGGAAAATGACAAACTGATTATCGGAGGGCACGAATTCAGCTCACGCTTTATTTTAGGCTCGGGCAAATATTCGCTTGACCTTATCAAAGCGGCAGTTGAGAATGCAGGTGCAGAGATTATCACGCTTGCACTCAGACGTGCCGCAACGGGAAACGTTGCAAATATTCTTGACTACATTCCCGAAAACGTTACGCTTTTGCCAAACACATCAGGCGCAAGAAATGCTGATGAGGCTGTAAGAATTGCACGGCTTGCAAGAGAAGTCGGTTGCGGTGATTTTATTAAAATTGAAGTTATCAAGGATTCCAAATATCTTTTGCCTGACAACTACGAAACAATAAAGG
>JBJEOX010000425.1:0-4500 GCA_051880935.1 Ruminococcus sp. | reverse complement strand
ATCTGCGTGTCGAGGCACTCGACTGGAGCTGAAGAAGGGACTTGAACCCTCGACCTACTGATTACGAATCAGTTGCGCTACCAACTGCGCTACTCCAGCAAACATAATTTTTATCATACAGCTAACATTATATATTATATTTCAAAAATTTTCAATACCTTCAGCCAATATTTTTTTTATTCCCAAAAATCATTTTTACATAAATTACGTTTTATCGGGTAAATTTAAAATGTGAAGGTCATAGAAAAAATACTTTGTGAATAATAATAACATTTGTAGAAAATGCTAAGAAAATGTATTATAATGTAGTAAGAGCAGTGCCTCAATTTATTATAGGACGTGAAAATATGCCGAAAAGGAAATGCAGTAATGTGAATCAATCCTTTGGTAAAAATCTTGTTAAATATAGAAAACTTAGCGGTTTTACTCAACAGCAGATTGCTGATATTCTCAACCTCAACCGTACGACTTATACGAAGTATGAAACCGGTGTTTCCGAGCCGAGCTTTGAAATTCTCAAAAAAATTGTAGCTATCTACGGCGTTGATGTCAACGCAATTTTAGGTCAGGAAAGTTTTGAGGAGAATCTGCGCGAATTTGTTATGCCGATGTATAACCTGACCAATTCGGAGCGTGAGCTGGTCGGAATCTACCGTATGCTCTCCGATGAGGAAAAACAGGAGCTTATGAACAAGGCAAGAGAGCTTAAGAATATAAAAAATAATAATTTTTAATTCAAAATACTTTACATTTCGAGCTTGATGTGCTACAATGTAACAGTTGACCCATACCTCGGAGCAGGGGATAAGCCGCAGAGCGGAGTTTCACAGCCCTGTCCTGAGATATAGCCTTACGGCTTTGGGCTTCAAATATTTAAAAAGGTGGAATAAAAATGTTAAAAGAAGAAAAGCAGGCTATTATTGCTGAATACGCTACTCACGAGGGCGATACAGGTTCTCCCGAGGTTCAGATTGCGCTTCTCACAAAGAGAATCAACGACCTTACAGAGCACCTCAAGGTTCACAAGAAGGACCACCACAGCAGACGCGGTCTTCTCAAGATGGTTGGTCAGAGAAGGAGCCTTCTCGCTTACCTCACAAAGGTAGACATTGAAAGATACCGTTCTATCATCGCAAGACTTGGTATCCGTAAGTAATTTTGCATTCACAGGGCAAGCGCAAGCTTGCCCTAAATTCGGTTTATTGCGGGATTTTTTATTTGCTGTCTTTTAGCGGTAAAACGAGTTAATAATTGTAAATTGTTAACCGGTTTTATTGCTAAATCGGCGTAAAATCCCGCTTGAATACTACACAGAAGTTTACACTTCGGAAAGGATTTTACAATGAATAAAATGATGACTTTTGACAAGTACAGAGTATTTGAAACAGAGTTTGCAGGCAGAACATTAAAGGTTGAAACAGGTAAGATGACTCAGCTTGCAAACGGCGCTTGCCTTGTGCACTACGGCGATACAACCGTTCACGTTGCTGTTACGGCGTCTCCCAAGCCCAGAGAGGGAGTTGACTTTTTCCCGCTCTCCGTTGACTATGAGGAGAAGATGTACGCTGTGGGCAAAATTCCCGGTTCCTACCTCAAGAGAGAGGGCAGACCCTCCGAAAAGGCTATCCTTACAAGCCGTGTGATTGACCGTCCGATTCGTCCTCTTTTTGACAAGAGTATGCGCAACGACGTTTCAATCGTCTGCACGGTTATGAGCGTTGACCCCGATTGCCAGCCCGAAATCGTGGCTATGATAGGTGCGTCAATTGCAATTTCAATTTCCGACGTTCCGTGGAACGGTCCTATCTCGGGCTGTTCGGTTGGTATGATTGACGGTGAGTTTATCATCAACCCCACCGAGGAACAGAGAAAGATTTCAAAAATGGCTACAACCGTTGCTTCAACAAGCTCCAGAATCGCTATGATTGAAGCAGGCGCTGACTGCGTTTCCGACGAGGAAATGTACAACGCTATTATTGCAGGTCACGAGGCTAACCAGCCGATTATAGAGTTTATCGAGAAGATTAAGGCTGAAATCGGCAAGCCGAAGTTTGAGTTTGCAAGTCTTGAGCCTGACCACGATATGTTCGAGGCAATCAAGGCATTTGCCGAGGAGGACGTAAAGCTCGCTCTTGATACAGACGACAAGACCGTTCGTGACGAAAGATTAAAGCCGATTTACGAAAAGGTGCACGAGAAGTTTGACGAAATCTATCCCGAAAGCGAAGCACTTATCGACGAGTGCCTCTACAAGACGCAGAAATTCATCGTTCGCCGTTGGCTGCTCGACGAGCAGAAGCGTGTTGACGGCAGAGGTATGGACGACATTCGTCCTCTCGCTTCCGAGGTTAACGTGATTCCCAGAGTTCACGGCTCGGGTATGTTCACAAGAGGTCAGACGCAGGTTCTCACAATTGCAACACTCGGTCCCGTATCGGACAAGCAGCTGCTTGACGGTATCGACGGCGAAACCGAGAAGAGATACATTCACCACTACAACTTCCCGAGCTACTCGGTAGGCGAAACAAAGCCCAGCCGTGGTCCGGGCAGACGTGAAATCGGTCACGGTGCACTTGCAGAACGTGCGCTTGTTCCCGTAATTCCGCCCGTTGAAGAGTTCCCCTACGCATTAAGACTTGTTTCCGAGGTTCTCTCGTCAAACGGCTCAACCTCACAGGGCTCAATCTGCGGCTCAACACTTGCACTTATGGACGCAGGCGTTCCGATTAAGGAGCCGGTTGCAGGTATTTCCTGCGGTCTTATCACAGAGGGCGAGCGCTGGATGACAATGGTTGACATTCAGGGCCTCGAGGACTTCTTCGGCGATATGGACTTCAAGGTTGCAGGTACTCATACAGGTATCACAGCAATTCAGATGGATTTGAAAATCAGCGGTCTTACACCCGAAATGGTCAAGGAAGCTCTTGAAAAGACTCACAAGGCTCGCAACTATATCCTTGACGAGGTTATGCTCAAGGCTATCGCAGAGCCCAGACCTGAGCTTTCGAAGTATGCTCCCAAGATGTTCACAACCTCAATTCCTGCCGACAAAATCAGCGAGGTTATCGGCAAGAGCGGCAAGGTTATCAAGGAAATTCAGGCTGAATGTGACGTTAAGGTTGACATTGAAGAGGACGGCGAGCTCGGTCAGGTATTCGTATCAGGTCTTGACAGCGACAAGTGCAAGCGTGCAATTGAGATTATCAACACAATCGCAGTTGACCCCGAGCCGGGCGCAATGTACCTCGGCAAGGTTACACGCATTATGGACTTTGGCGCATTTGTTGAAATCGCACCGGGCAAGGAAGGTCTTGTTCACGTTTCACAGCTTGACGTTAAGCGCACAGAGAACGTAACCGACGTTGTAAACGTAGGCGACATTATCCGTGTAAAGGTTATGGAAATTGACGACAAGGGCAGACTCAACCTTTCACGCCGTCAGGTGCTCATTGACGTTGACGGACTTACCCCTGAAAACGATGTAAATTCCGAAAAAAACTCTCGTCCGCGCAGAACAAACAACGACCGCAGAGGCGGTTTCAACCGTAATAAGAGATAATATTTTATAAATTATACAGGCGTTCAGTCAATTGCAGATTGAACGCCTGTTTGGTACGTTGAACCATAATTTGTCGAGTGCCTCGACGGGCAAATCGGCGCTGTGCCACCGCAGGCAAATCGAGTGGAAAAATCGGATTGTTTGGAAAAAACGGTTGCCCGAATTTTAAATTGATATATCGGTAACTTTTTTGTGAGCGACGAGGGCGTCGCTCGCTGCAATTTTTTACAAACGTTTCCTTTACAGTTGTAGGGACACGGCGTGCCGTGTCCGTGTTGACTATCAAGCACAACCGTTTATATCAACATTTATGTAACCAACAAACATTTCTGTAGGGGACGGGTTCCTACACGTCCCATTCACAAAAATTGTATTGCAATTTTTGTGTAGACACGGCACGCCGTGTCCCTACGTCAACGTTGCTATAATACCACTGCTAAATTCCGGTTTTCCGTCTAAAGTTTTGACTTAAAAAATCTATGAAATAAACGGGTGATGTTATGCCTATAAAAATCATAAGACAGGACATTACAAAGCTTGAATGTGACGCAATTGTCAATGCCGCAAACAACACGCTGTTAGGCGGCGGAGGTGTTGACGGTGCGATTCACCGTGCCGCAGGAAAACAGCTTCTTGGCGAGTGCAGAACGCTCGGCGGCTGTAAAACAGGTGAAGCCAAAATCACAGGCGCATACAATCTGCCCTGCAAGTATGTTATTCACACCGTTGGTCCCGTCTGGCACAACGGGAATTACGGCGAAAAGGAGTTGCTTACTTCCTGCTACAAAAACTCGCTTGAGCTTGCAAAACTGTATGATTGCAAATCGGTTGCATTTCCGCTTATCTCGTCGGGCGCATACGGCTACCCGAATGACAGGGCACTGCGTGTTGCAACCGATACAATAAGCGAATTTCTGCTTGAAAACGAAATGCTTGTGTAT
>JBJEOX010000424.1:0-4514 GCA_051880935.1 Ruminococcus sp. | reverse complement strand
AACACAGTTCGCCGCTACAATATTATAATATCTTCTCTGCGGCAACGCCGCATATAAATTAATTCGGACACTATACTTTTAAATTATTCAACCTATCCACTCGACCAAATTGTTAATTGTACATTGTAAATTGCTAATTAACAATGCGTTTGATGTTTTTCTCGATTTTATTTCGGGGCACCATAACCTCTCTGCCGCACTTTTCGCATCTGATTTTAAAATCCATTCCTATGCGCAGAATTGTGAAGATTTTGCCGCCGCAGGGATGCTGTTTTTTCATCTCTACTCTGTCGCCGACGTTTACGTTCAAGAAAAACACCACCAAACTTATGTAACGCTACTTTGCTTTAAATTTTATTATACATCAAAATAAGATAAATATCAACCGCATAAATACAGGCAACATCGCAAAATTAAAACAACATCTGTTGGTTTCGGAACGGTCAAGACCGTTCCCTACATTATTGTGTGTTGCATAAGGGAAGATTCATCAATTACATCTGACATCTCAATCAAGCGTTGTCACCTCGGTGTAATCATCATCAATAAGCAGAAAAACCTTGCAGGGGATTCCCATTTTCCTGCAATTACTTATGACATACTTTGTACCCCTTGATTTCCCGTCCCAGAACGCATACACCATTGGGGAATCAACGATTAATTTTATATTTCTTATCAGCGGTGCAGACCTTCCGTATCTTTCATATTCGGGCAGGTATTCTATGTATTTCATATTTTTCATTTTAGCATACTGCTTTGCGCAGGAATCAATGCCTTTGGCACCTCCCGAAAGGATTTCATCTGTGTACCAGGGCAGGACTTTTTCAAGAGTTTCCATAGAAACAGTTAAATTTCGTGAGCCGACAATTGCAATTCTCATAGTTACAACTCCTTGTTAGATATATTTTAGACATATTATACATTCAAATTTGCCAATAAATTCCAAATAGATTTATAATAAGTTTGAAATAAACATAAGATGGGTTTAGATTATAGCTATGAAAAGTATTTCTATCAGAATCGACAACGAAATGCTCAACAAACTGCACGTTGTCGCCGATTACGAAGGTCGTTCGGCAAACAGTCAGATTTTAATTTTAATTCGTGACTGCATTGAAAAGTATGAGGATAAGCACGGCAAGATTGAGCTTGACAAGAGTTGATATTTTACGTACGTTTATATATTTTATATTAATCAGTGTAGGGAACGGTCTTGACCGTTCCGCTGATTTACAAGCCAACTCTTAACCGACTCGGAACGGTCAAGACCGTTCCCTACATTTGAGTGTGGTTATTTTCATAACAAAATTGATAAAATTTTGAATTAACACCGTACTACGGATATAGAGAAAACATTGGTTATTTCTTGAAATAAAAGGCTTGACATTTTCAAAACCTCTCTATATAATAGTAATAACAGAATTATCCCCTTAAAAACAATGACGGGAACAAGATATAATTCCTTTCGGCAAAGAGAGTCGGCGGTTGGTGTGAGCCGACGCAAAGGTTTATATGAATAGCTCATCCCCGAGTTTTTTGTGCGAAAGTTTTACACCGTAGTGCAAAACGCAGGACTGCGTTATCGGTCGGGACTTTGTTGGAAGTCCTTAAGGGCTGTATGGTGACATATAGCTGAAATTGGGTGGTACCACGATTTTATTCGTCCCTTTGGCAATTTTTTCAGGTTGCTTTTGAGGGGCTTTTTTTGTGTGAATTTTTATTAATACTAATCTTAAAAACCACAGATTAGTATAAGGAGGTTATTGGTATGAAACCGTCGTTTGAAAAGTACATTCCTTTCAAACAAATTGACATTCCCGACAGAACATGGCCGAGCAAGACCATTACAAAAGCTCCGATATGGTGCAGTGTTGACCTGCGTGACGGAAATCAGGCGCTTGTTGACCCGATGAATCTTGAAGAAAAGCTCGAATTTTTCCACGCTCTCTGCGATATGGGATTCAAGGAAATTGAAATCGGATTCCCCAGCGCATCGGAAACAGAGTACGAAATCTGCCGTGAGCTTATTGAGAAAAATCACATTCCCGACGACGTTACAATTCAGGTGCTCGTTCAGGCAAGAGAACACCTTATCCGCAAGACCTTTGAGGCTGTTAAGGGTGCAAAGAACGTAATCGTTCACTTCTACAACTCAACCTCTACGCTCCAGAGAAAGGTTGTTTTCAAAACCGATATGGACGGAGTTACAAAAATTGCCGTTGAGGGTGCAAAGCTTATTAAACAGCTCATTGACGAATACGACGGAGATACAAACTTCCGCCTTGAGTATTCTCCCGAAAGTTTCAGCGGTACTGAGATGGACAATGCCGTTGACATCTGCGACAAGGTTATGGAGGCTCTCGGCTCGACAAAGGAAAATCCCGTTATTCTCAACCTGCCGAATACCGTTGAAATGTGCACACCCAACACCTTTGCCGATCAGGTAGAATATTTTATAAGAAATCTCAAAAACAGAGCTGCCGCTATCATCAGCGTTCATCCCCACAACGACCGTGGCTGCGGCGTTGCGGCAGGCGAGCTTGCACTGCTTGCAGGTGCTGACCGTGTTGAGGGTACGCTCTTCGGCAACGGCGAACGTACGGGCAATATGGACATCGTTACAATGGGACTTAATATGTACACTCAGGGCGTTGACCCGAAGCTTGATTTTTCACATCTGCCCAAGCTCCGTGAAATTTACGAGAGATGCACGGGTATGAAAATCGACCCTCGTCAGCCCTACATCGGCGAGCTTGTATTCACCGCATTTTCAGGTTCGCATCAGGACGCTATCAACAAGGGTATGAAATATATGCGTGAAAGCGGTACGGATATGTGGGAAATTCCCTATCTTCCTATTGACCCCGCCGACGTCGGCAGAGAGTACGAGCCGATTATCAGAATCAACTCGCAGTCGGGCAAGGGCGGTGCCGCATTTGTTATGAGCAACAATTTCGGCTACGATTTGCCAAAGCGTATGCACCCGGAGTTTTCAAAGCTTGTTCAGGCTAAGTGCGAGGAGCTTGAGCGTGAGCTTATCCCGAAGGAGCTTTTCGAGGTATTCGAGCAGAATTATCTCAATCACCCGATGAAATATAAGCTGACAAAGAGGAAGATTTACGAGGAAAGCGAAAACGGCAAGGATTACGTTCACTTCAAGGGCAGAATGGTCATTGACGACAGAGATGAGGTTGTGTTAAGCGGCGTCGGCAACGGTCCTATTGACGCATTTTTCAACGCAATCAAGGCAGTCGGTCTTGACAAGTACGAGTTCATTTCCTACAGCCAGCACGCAATTTCTCAGGGCTCGGATTCAAAGGCTGTTTCATACATTGAGCTTAAAAAGCCTGACGGAAATAACATTTTCGGCATCGGAATTGACTCAAACGTAAACGTAGCGTCCGTTCTCGGCGTTCTGAACGCTATCAACAGAGCAGAAGCATAAACTATAATTGCCCCGATTTATTCGGGGCATTCTGAGTTATTATAAAAATTTTCAGGAGGATTGATTATGGACAAAAATCTCAACTGGGCAGTTCTCGGCACAGGCGTTATTGCAAATCAGATGGCGCAGGCTTTGCAGAAAATGGGCAAAAATCTCTATGCAGTTGCAAACAGAACTCACTCAAAGGCACTCAGCTTTGCCGAAAAATACGGCGTTGAAAAGGTGTACGACAGCATTGACGAGGTTTTCACCGACGAAAATGTTGACATCATCTACATCACCACGCCGCACAACACCCACATTCAGTATATCCGCAAGGCTCTTGAAAATAAAAAGCACGTTTTCTGCGAAAAGGCAATTACGCTCAACAGCGGTGAGCTTGAAGAAGCAGTTAAGCTTGCAGAAGAAAACGGCGTTATCATCGCCGAGGCTATGACAATCTGGCATATGCCGCTGTATAAAAAGCTCTGGCAGATTGCGCAGAGCGGAAAGCTCGGCAAATTACAGCTTATTCAGCTTAATTTCGGCAGTTTCAAAGATTACGATATGAGCAATCGTTTTTTCAATATCAACCTTGCAGGCGGTGCATTGCTTGATATCGGCGTTTATTCATTAAGCCTTGCAAGAAGCTTTATGAGCAGTCAGCCTACAGAAGTTAAAAGTCAGGTAAAATTTGCCGAAAGCGGTGTTGACGAGCAGGCTTCAATCATTATGATGAATGACGAGTCGGAAATGGCGACAATTACACTCAGCCTTCATTCAAAGCAGCCAAAGAGAGCCGTTATCAGCTTTGAAAAGGGATATATCGAGATTATGGAATACCCACGTGCCGACAAGGCATTTATCGTTGACGCCGAAACAGGCGAGAAAACAGAAATCCTCGAAGGTAAAACCGAGCTTGCGCTGATGTATGAAATGGAAGATATGGAGCACGCAGTCAAGAGCGGTGATTTAAGCGGACTTAAGCTTGACAACACAATTGACGTTATGAAAATTATGACAGATTTGCGCAAGGAATGGGGACTTGTCTACCCCGAAGAACGCTGATAAACAGAGGTCTTATCCAAAA
>JBJEOX010000423.1:0-4527 GCA_051880935.1 Ruminococcus sp. | reverse complement strand
TATTTTATGGCTGGCAACGAGCCTGCACAGATGCTCGGACTTTATTACAACAGTATGGCGCCGAAGATAGCCTATACTTTCTGGCAGAACAGATTTCTGCAAGCACTTGTCAATATCGGACGAGTGCTGACGCTTCACCCGCCGCTGAAAAAAGGTCAGTTTCATACGCTTGCCGTAATGAAACAGCTTGCAAAGGGCGACAATATGATTAAAAAGCTGTTAGGATATTCTGACGAGCTTGTTTCGAATATTGTGACGGCAATCAATGAAGTTCCGCAGATGCTTAAGCCGCTTAAACGCAGTATCCGCTGCTCCTCACGCACAGGTCATATTCCTGCGTTTGTTCATCTTGACTTTGACGAAATCAGCGGCGGAAGCTACAACTGGAGAAAAATCAAGGATACAATCGTCAATGAATGCGGTTGGGTCGCACCGAAAGACGACGGCAAAGGACTGCATACAAGCTGTAAAATTGAAAAATGCAAGGAACATTCGCAGTTTGTACGATTCTATAATTGCAAAAGCAGAATGATTCCGTTCAGCGCAGTTGAAATATCTTTGGCAAGCAGAAATCGCAATCTGTCACGAGAAGATGCAATATCAGAAATTGAAAACTCGCTTGGTTTCTCTTTGAATGAAATTCCCGAAACGGAAGTTATGTGTGAATTTTTGAAGGAGAAATTATGATTTGTATTTATTGCTTTTCCGGAACGGGCCACAGCAGGGCGGTTGCAAAGTTTTTTTCGGATTCTCTGAAAACAGAAATCACAGATATAGCTCAGAAGATGAAACTCCCTTGTATTGAATCTGAAATATCTATTGTTGTCTTTCCGATTTATAATGGGAATATTCCTAAGCCCGTAAAATTGATTTTGCCGAAAATCAACTCAAAGTATTTTGTTTTGATTGCTACATACGGAAGAATGTCAACCGGAAATGTATTGCAGGAAAGCTCAAAGCTTGTAAAAGGAAAGGTTGTTACGGCGGCTTATGTACCGACAGGACACACGTATCTTAATGAGCCTGCCGAATTTGACGCCGAGATTTTACAGACGATTTTAAAGCAGATTGCACACCCGAAGGAAATAATTATTAAAAAAGAAAGAAAAGGTATTTTACCTTGCATTTTTCCTAATCTTCGCAGTCGTTCAGGCGTTAAAATCCGCCGTACTGATGATTGCAACAAATGTAATTTGTGTGTGAAAAATTGCCCTGTAAAAGCAATTACAGATAAGAATATCGGCAAAAAGTGTATACGCTGTTTGCGGTGTGTAAAAAACTGCCCTGAAAACGCTTTGATTGTTTCATTCAATCCGCTTTTGAAAAAATACCTGAAAAACAAAAAAATATTTAGGATAAACCTTCATATATAGTTCAACAATCAAAAATTCAGCCGAAGTTTTTGTATTTCGGCTGATTTTTTTAAATTTTTTAAAAAAAACGCTTATTTTGTTGCACTTTTGTTGCACTTGATATGTTATACTATTGAAAATTCAGCGTAATCATAAAATCATCGGCGCAAAACGCAGATTTTTCAAAAATTTTTTCTGAACAAGATTGAAAAATATCTTGAATATTATCAGGTCATTTATACGAATTTAGAGTAAATTCTCTTTGGTTTGTGTCGTTTTATGTCGCTTTAACGTCGTTTTGCGCAATCCTGCGTAAAATATATTGAAATTAATTGAAAAATAATTATTATATAGATAAGTATTTGTATTTCAGTTGAATATTCAATAAAAATCAGTAATAATTATTGATTTTTATTGAAATTAAATGTATAATATCATTGAACTAATCTATTTATACATTTTTATATTATTCAGGGCTTTCAAGGATTTTTAAAAATTATAAAAATGTAACAGCGATACAAATTATCAGATTTTTCAATCAACTGATTTTGTTGCAACAGGAGGTTTTTCAGAATGAAAAAAACAAAAAAGCTTTTTTCGTTAATTCTTGTTTTTGCATTACTTTTTTCAACAATTGAAACGGTGAAATTCAGTGCGTCTACTACCGACACAAAATATTCGAATAAGCATATTCAGAACGGTAACTTTGAAGATAATGTAGAGAATTACTCATTTAGTGAAGATATTTACGCCCAGCCGAATAAAACAAGTGTGCCGTATTGGGATACCACAGCTTACGGGGGTAAATTTGAGTTTTTAAAAAATAATACGAAGTATCACTTTAAGGTAACAAACAAATATTATCCGAATAATCCGGAGTATTGTCAGGTTGCAGAGGGCGAGGTAGCCGCCGAGCTTAACGCCGACGAGGAAAGTACTATTTACCAGAGAATCAAGACGGTTTCGGGCTCTACCTACACATGGGGACTTGACCACAGAGGAAGAGACCGAACCGACCGTATGGTGCTTATTATCGGACCTGAGCAGACGGTCGACCCGTCAAAGCCCTCAAAATCAGGTCAGGATCAGTTTGTAAGAATCACAAACTGGCTGAAAACACAGTACGATGTTGATTACCCTGAAGTCGGCTGTTCGCAAAAATATACGGTTTATTCAAAGCCGTTTGCCGCATCGGGAAAATTTGAGAACGAGGACATTAACAACGAGGATAATAATATTTCATTGGTTGAAACGGGAACAATCAATCAGGAATGGAGCGTCTGGGTTATCTCGTCGCCTTACTGCAATACCAATGCAGACGAATCAATAAACGGCTGGTCCAAATACGGTACAAATCTCTCGAATGATTTTGACGACATAATGAAAGGCGCAAGCAGCACGCTCGGTTATGACTGCACCTATACAGTTCCGAAGGGACAGACAGAAACATTATTTGCGTTCTGCTCATATTCGTCAGGAAGCGAAACTAATGATAATCCTACATACGGAAATCTTCTTGACGACATTAACTTTGACCTTTATCAGCCTATTTCTACATCTATTACCGAAGGCGGTATCGGCGGTGCAGACGTTGAACATTCGGATTTATCAAATATAACAATTAAGAGCGATATCACCAGCGGCGACGCATTACATTCGGTTGTCCTTGACAGTCAGTATTGCACGATATATACAAAACAATATAATGACGGTACTCTTACAGACTGTACCTTTCAAGGTGCGTATATAACGGTTAACGACGCTGACGGTACGCCTGTCACAAGATTCCTTAAAATATACGACGGAGATGTCAAAAGTCTTACAGACGAAGAAAAGAATAAACTGTCAGAGGAATACTTTATTTTTGAACCTAAAGAGATTGAGAACACTGAAACCGGTAAAGCAGAAATATGGGATTATCATTGCAGAGTCCTTGTAAATTCACCTGTTGCCGTTCACCTGATTTATACAAAGGCTCCGTTTGTATTGTATGATTCAAACGGCGGCGCTCCTTATCTTTTTTCTCCTGATAATACAGTCGGCGGAAACTTAGTCGGCTTTTCCGATTCTTTCCAAACGGTGAAAGATGACAACGGTGAAGTGATTGATACGTCGGATTATTACTCTAACAGCGAATACAGCACCACAGCAAGCGGCGACGAAGCAATCGAAGTAATAAAAGAGGGAAAATATATATCCCACTCTGCTCTTCCGAATAAGAACTGGGCTGCGGGCTCTGCTGAATTCTGCGGCTGGAGCGTTACAAAAGTTGACGGAGATAATGTTGAACAGATAATACTTGACGGCGACCATACAATAACGTATAACCCGAGAACAGGCAACGGCGGTATTGTATCAATCACCGATTCTAATAATAACGTTACAGACCTGAAGTTAGACGCCACGCACGGCATTACGCTTACTGCAATATGGAAGTTTAAAAGCATAGCACAGGCACAGACGCGTGACAGCGAAAGCGGTGAATTTGTAGATTCTGCTCTCGGCGGAACTGTTGAGGAAACTCTGATTGCTGACGAGCTGAGAGATGAAAATATTAATGAAACCATTCAGAATGTTAACGGCGAGGAAAGAGTTGTCAATATTGAAGCCTCAGGCAGCATCGGTGACAAAGTAATGTTTAAGGCAAAGCCCGATTACATTAATGACTATATGTTTACCGGCTGGTATTGCTTTAACAGCGATACGAATGAATACGAGCTGAGAAGTAAATCAACCTCAATTGCCGTTACCATTGAGGAGGGCAAGCTGAACACCTATTATGCAAGATTTGAAAAGGTAACTTTCCCTGTTATATTTTACTATACCGAAACAGGCAATCCTAATGATTATAAATATTACGATCAAACAGAGCAAATGAAATACGGTAACTATTTCCATGAGGTTGCATACGGCAAAACAGCCGTGAAGCCTACAGGCGACTCAAAACAGATTAAAACGTGGTATACAGATCCTGAAGAAAGAAGCAAAGAATATATTTTTGACTTTACAAATACTAAAATAACTGAAAAAACAGAGCTGTATGCCGGACCGTCGTTTGCTTTTAACTATTTCAATTATTTTAAAATACAAGAGCCTTGGTATATTAACACATACGGAACAGTTAAGATTGACGGAAAAGACGGAAAATACGTAGACTTGAAAAATGATCCCGATG
>JBJEOX010000422.1:0-4556 GCA_051880935.1 Ruminococcus sp. | reverse complement strand
TGCACATCTTGCTTGCATATTTTCCGTCAGCTTGCCCAAAAAATCCTCGTAATGCATCAGCATTACTGCGGTTTATTTGTCCAACCTGACGAAAAATCTGACTACGCAATATGCACAAACGATTTAATCAGTGTTTCCATAATTACTGAATATGCAGGTGTTTCATACATATGCGACTATTTGCGGAAATTGTTATATCAGATTATGTTGTATATGCATAAAATTCAGATTTTATATTTTCCTTCGTCTGTATCTGAGCCTAAATTAATTGTGCGTGAGCATAACTAACATTAGGCTGAAAAAGCTTGTAAAAAAGAAAACTTGTGTTATAATGTGCTCATAAACAAAAGAGATTTTACAGCAAGGGGGCTTCTTAATCGAAGTCCCTTTCTGTTATTTCACTTTGAATTTTCTTAAAAGAGGAGATACATTATGACCCCTGAAAAAATTATTGAAAACCATAAGAAGTATGTATTACAGTCATGGAGCAAGCAGGGTAACATAAATCCCGTTCCCGTAGCGAAGGCAGAGGGAATTTACTTTTACGATTTTGACGGCAACAGATACAGCGATATGTCGTCACAGCTTGTAAATCTCAACGTTGGCTACGGTAATAAGGCAATCGGCGACGCTATAAAAGAACAGGTTGACAAGTTCTGTTTTGTCGGTCCGTCTTATGCAACCGAATCAAAATCAACTCTTGCAGAAATGATTATAGATTTACTTCCCGATTCATTCGGCAAAATTTTCTTTACAAACGCAGGTGCAGACGCAAATGAAAACGCTGTAAAGATTGCAAGAATGTTTACGGGCAAAAATAAAATCTTCAGCCGATACAGAAGCTACCACGGTTCTTCATTCGGTGCAGGCAACCTGACAGGCGAGCCGAGAAGATATACGCTTGAACCGGGTATTCCCGGCTTTGTAAAATTCTTTGACCCGTATGTTTACAGAGAAGCAATTGAGTTTGACTCCGAAGAAGATGCAACAAAGTTTTATCTTACAAAGCTTCGTGAGCAGATTATATACGAAGGTCCCGACAGCGTAGCCGCAGTCGTTATGGAAACGATTACTGGCTCCAACGGAGTAATCATTCCGCCAAAGGGTTATCTTCCCGGCGTCCGCAAAATCTGCGATGAATTCAACATTCTGATGATTTGTGACGAGGTTATGGCAGGCTGGTGCAGAACAGGCGAGATGTTCGCTTTTCAGAATTTTGACGTAGTCCCCGATATCGTAACCTTTGCAAAGGGCGTAACCTGCGGATATGTACCTCTCGGCGGCGTTGCGGTTTCAAAGAGGATTGCAGAATATTTTGATGAGCATCTTCTTTCCTGCGGACTTACCTACAGCGGTCATCCGCTTGCCTGTGCGGCAGGCGTTGCCTGTGTAAACTACTACAGCGAGGCGAAAATTCTTGACAATGTAAGGTCAGTCGGCAAGGTGCTTGGAGATATTCTTGAAGAAATGAAAGCAAAGCATCCCTGTGTAGGTGATGTGAGATACATCGGTCTTTTCTCGGCAATCGAGCTTGTAAAAGGCAAAGCAACAAAAGAGCCTCTCGTTCCCTACGGAAAAGACCCCGAAGGAATTATGGGCAGGCTTATCGGTATGCTAAAGGAAAAACGCTTTATGACCTACTCCCACGAAAATATGCTCTTTGTTAATCCTCCGCTGATTATTACCGAGGAGCAGATTAAGGAAGAAATGGTCAAAATGGACGAGGTTCTAACATACGTTGATAACAACCTTATTTGATTTGGGGTAATAAAATGTCACATTTTGCAATACCAAGCCACATTATTTCGGGAACATACGTGCTTGCGGAATCTGCTCCCTACATAAAGGCAATGGGGAAAAAGGCGTTTATCGTAACAGGCAAGCACATTGCAATTTCCGAGATGATGGCAAAGCTTCTGAATATGCTTGATGAAATCAGAATTACTTATGTAATTTTCGACGGCATAACGGGCGAGCCGACCGATAAGATGATTGAGCAGGGAGTAGAGCTTTTTAAAAGCTCAGGCTGTGACTTCATCATCGGAATCGGCGGAGGAAGTCCTCTTGATTCGGCAAAGGCAATTGCCGCAATGTCGGTAAACGTCGGTAAAATCTCCGATTACAACGGCGTTGAAATCAAAGGGAAAATCCCACCTCTTGCCGCAATACCCACAACAGCAGGAACAGGCAGTGAGGCTACAAAGTTTACAGTTATAACTGACTCGGAAAAGGGCATAAAAATGCTTTTAAAGGGTGATGTTCTTATTCCTCAGCTTGCAATAGTTGATTCAGACTTTACCGTAAGCTCACCCAAGTCGGTAACAGCGGCAACAGGACTTGACGCACTTACCCACGCAGTAGAAGCATATACTTCAAAAAAGGCAATTCCGCTTACAGACACTCTTGCAGTTTCGGCAGTAAAGAGAATAATGAAATATCTACCGATTGCATATAATGAGCCTGAAAATATTGAGGCAAGACAGCAGATGAGCCTTGCCGCTCTTGAAGCAGGAATCTGTATTAATAATTCAAGTGTTACAATCGTTCACGGAATGAGCCGTCCTATAGGCGCACTTTTCCACGTTCCGCACGGAATGTCAAATGCAATGCTGTTAAAAGAATGTTTAAGCTTTGCAGAGTCGGGAGCATACGAAAAGTTTGCAAACCTCGGACGAGAAACAAAGGTTGCTTTCGAAACCGATACAGACGAAGAAGCGGCTGATAAGTTTATTGACTCGCTTCAGAAAATCTGCGATATATGCGAAATCCCTACGCTGGAGCAGTACGGAATTGACAAAGAGGAATATTACCGACAAATTGACAAAATGTCGCAGGATGCCGTAGCCAGCGGGAGTCCCGCAAATACAGTTAGGGAAGTAACCGCAGAAGACTGCAAGCGAATTTACAAGGAACTCTATAAATAATTTGGTTTAGGGCACAGCAACGGAGCTGAATTTGAGCTTTGTTGCTGTGCCTTATTTACAGGAGGATTAAAGTATGAGCCAATCAAATGCTTATAACCCCAAAAATGATGTTGAAATAGCGATAAATAATGTGTCGGTTGTGTTCAGGGACAACAAGGGCAACGACGTAAAAGCACTTGACAATGTGGACTTTGATATCCATAAGGGTGAATTTATCTCGCTTTTAGGACCTTCGGGCTGTGGCAAAACAACATTACTGCGAACTATAGCCGACTTGCTTGAGCCAACCTCGGGCAACGTAAGAGTCAGCGGTATGACTCCAAAGGAAATCAGACTGATGCAGAAATTCGGAATCGTTTTCCAGAGTCCCGTACTTTTTGAGTGGAGAACGGTTAAGAAAAATATAGAGCTTCCGCTTGAAATTATGGGTTATTCAAAGAAGGACAGAAGCGACAGAGCAGACGAAATGCTCGAAATGGTAGGACTTACAAAATTTGCAAACCACTATCCTCAACAGCTTTCGGGAGGTATGCAGCAGAGAGTCGGAATTGCAAGAGCCTTTGGTATCCGTCCCGAAATTCTCTTGATGGACGAGCCGTTCTCGGCACTTGATGAATTTACAAAGGAAAAGCTTCACCTTGATTTGCTGAGAATCTGGGAAAAGACAAACAAGACAATCGTCTTTGTTACACATAACATTCAGGAGGCAGTTTTCCTTTCAAACAGAATCTGCGTTCTTTCTCCTCACCCGGGCAGGCTTTCAGCCGTTGTGGACGTTGACTTGCCTTATCCGAGAACTACGGATATGCGTGACACACCTCGCTTCGGCGAGCTTGTTTCAAAGGTAAGAAACAGTTTTGAAGGTGGCAGCTTATGAAAAAAGTAATCAATAACATACGAAATTCCAAAGCGCTTGTAATGCTTGTGTGGGTGCTCGGAATAGTCGTAATCTGGGAGATATTTGCTTTTGTGGTTGCGGCGACAAAGCGTACACCCGAAAACATACTTCCTCATATCTGGCAGATAATAGGCTCATTTTTTGACCCTAAACCCGTGGCAAACGGTATGAGCTGTACACAGGTTGTTCTGACAAACGCAGGTCAGACGCTTTCAAGAGCAGGGCAGGGATTTTTAATCGGTACAATAATAGGCTTTGTGCTCGCAATTATGATGAAGCTTTCGAGAGTTGTCGAAAAAATAGCCGCTCCGTACCTTATGCTTATTCAGCTTATCCCTATCCTCGGTATGGCACCGATTATCCTTGCAATGACTCACGACATCGGTTCAAGCCGAATTATTATTGCGGCAATCCTTACGTTTTATCCCGTTGCAACAAATACGCTTGCAGGTCTTAACTCGGTTGAAAAGGCAAAATACGAGCTTATGTATTCATACGCCGCCAAAAAATCAACCATTTACTTTAAAATGCTCATTCCCTCGTGTATTCCGTACTTTTTTACGGGACTGAAAATTGCGGCGCCAATGGCGATAACGGCTTCAATCCTCGTCGATACTCTACAAGGTGACGGCGGCTTGGGCTGTATGCTTTCTCAGTCGCTTAAGCACGCAATGTCAATTTACGTTTTCTGGGATATCGTAGTGTTCAGCGCAGTAATCGGCGTGTTAAGCTGT
>JBJEOX010000421.1:0-4564 GCA_051880935.1 Ruminococcus sp. | reverse complement strand
CGTGCAAAAACTCGGTCATATGTCAAAGCGTTCTACACGGGAAAAGCTGATTTCCTTTTTATCCGAAGAATCAAAACGTAATAACAGTTCAACTTTTACCATTCCCTATAACCGTCAGCAGCTTGCAGATTTTCTATCGGTGGACAGAAGTGCGATGTCAAACGAGCTTTGCAAAATGCGTGACGAAGGGCTGTTGGAATTTAATAAAAATTCATTTAGATTACTGTACCGTAATTAAACGATGCATAAAAAATAAACCCTTTCACTTATTTGAACTGAAAAAGAAAAATTATAGGTGTTCTGAAAAAATTTTTTGAACATAAAAAAGCCGCCTTTTTTTACTGTTTTCAGCGAAAAGACGGTGGGTAGGAGTTTTCATAATTATGATGTATAATAGAAAATTAAGAGAACGCCATAGCGAATATTTTTTCAGAAAAAAAATCGCCCTATAACCACAAAGTTGCGCAATAGTTGGTAGAGCAACCGAAGAAGAAATGGTAAAATCGCAGTGAAAGGAGGTTAAAATAAGAAATGGTAAAATCACAGTGAAAGGAGGTTAAAATTATGTTTTTCAGAATACTTTTGTTTCCTGTTTATCTTGCAATAATTTTGGTGTTGATATACCTAATATACCTTTTGATAAAGGCATTGAGAAAATATATCAAGTCAGAACCTGTAAGAAGAGAAAAATCAGAGATTACAAAATCCCTTGGGGAAATCATAAAGCGGCATCGTATGGAGTGCCAAATGACACAAGAATTTGTAGCTGAAGTTCTCGGTGTCAGCAGACAGGCCGTTTCAAAATGGGAAAGAGGCGTTTCTGATCCAAGCACTTCAAATCTTGCCGCACTGGCAAAGCTCTTTGGGACAACTGCAGAAGAGTTATTAAGAGAATTGAAACAATAACAGATTTCGGTTTGTCAAACAATCTATAAAAAATCATAACCACCCATCATAGTGCAATGTCATTAACTTAAACAGGTGAGCTGTTATTTTTCTGAAATTTTCGGTTTTCAATTTGCCTGACTTGTGAGGAAAAAATGCCTTTGTTTCTGCCGAAATTTGCGGTTTAAAATCGCCTCCCTTGTGTAAAGGAAGGTGGCACGCAACGCGTGACGGAGGGATTGACAAGGGAGTTTAAAATTAGATTTCAGCTTTCCATAGCTCTCAATATTCAGTATATAAAACAATAAACCTCATAATAGATTTTTACTTTTTTATGACACGTAAGTTCGTTCAAGACAATCCCTCAGTCAGCTCACGCTGACAGCTCCCTTTACACAAAGGAGCCGTTGCTTTTATCAAACTTTTTGTAAATCAAGCTACTCACTTTTTGCAAAATTTTTAGGCTTTAATTTTATGCAACTTTTTTCTACGTTCTTAAGTTAATGACATTTCTTTACACAAGGGAGGCAAATTGAAACCGCAAATTTCAGCAGAACAAACGGCTCTGTCTTCACAAGTCAGGCGATTTAAAGCCGAAAATTTCGACAAAAATAACAGCTTACCAGTTTAAGTTAATGAGTAAAGGGAGCTGATAAGTCCGGACTATCCTACTTAATGTCTATAATTCTTATAGTGCGGCTTAGTTTGATTCCTGTTGATACTTTTCCGCCTGAAGATTGAACATATATGCGTATGTGCCGTTTTGTTCCATAAGCTCGGCGTGAGAGCCGCTTTCGATAATCTCGCCATTTTCCATTACATAGATTTTATCAGCATTAACAGTCGTTGACAATCTGTGAGAAATGAAGATAACTGTCTTGTTATGTGCCGCGTCAAGCATAGCCTGATTAAGATTATATTCAGCGATTGGGTCAAGATTTGCAGACGGCTCATCAAGAATGGCATAAGGGCAGTCTTTGTAGAATGCTCTTGCAACTGCGACCTTTTGACTTTCACCGCCTGACAGCATTACTCCCTTATCATCAAATTCTCTTAGCAGTTCTGTGTCTAAACCTTTAGATAGTTTTTTTGAAAAACCACTGTGCTTTAGTGCATCCTTTGCTCTGTAAGTATCAACTTTCTCATCAAGTGCAACATTTTCTCCGAGAGAACAAGCGTAGGTTTGGAAATCCTGGAACACGGCGGCAAACTTATTTCTGTGTGCTTCAAGCTTAGAATTCTTTATGTTTTCTCCATCAATCATAATTTCTCCGTCTGTTGCATCATAGAGTCTTAGCAACAGATTTGTAAGTGTAGTTTTTCCTGCACCGTTATAACCCACAAGAGCAATTTTTTCATATGGCTTAATTATTAAATTAATATTCTTAAGAGTAGGCTTATCGTTACCGGGATATGTGAACGATAGGTCTTTAATTATAATCTCCTTTGGTTCTTTCTCAATATTGCTGACATCACCATCGTTAATCTTGCCGTTACTTTTTAAAAACTCACGGTATTTTTCGATCATCTTTGCTCTTTCAGAAAACTGAGCCAAAGCCCATACCGTTAAGAAATTGATAGAAACGGCTATAGAATAAGCACCGTTAAATGTTGCCACAAAATCACCTGCGCCTATTGTTTTCTTCTTAATAACAAGATATCCAAGATACAAAGGTAAAGCGAACATAAATCCGAGCACTTGAACGCCGGTTTCCTGCAAACAGTAGTTTGATGAAATTTTCACCCAGTATTTCTTTTGGTTATCAACAACAGCATCGGCTGCCTCGTTGTATCTGTCAATCAAAAGCGGTTTGATATTATTCATTCTAACCTCTTTTGCATAATCCTGAAGATAGAATATACGCTGAAAGTAGTCGGAACGCCTGTGTAATATTGTGTTATCTGTCCTTCTGCCCATTTGTAAATCTCCAACCTTTTTGCTGATAGGCATAAAGATAATAATTGTTGCAAGTATTATTACTAAGCATAATGGGTCAATAGTCAACAGAACTGATGAAATTGCAATAAGTGAAACTATGTTTGCAATGTAGCTTCTTACAAGTCCTAAAATGTTTTGAATATTGTCAGATGACGACTCAATAGTCAGTATAAAGTTATTATAAAAATCAGGATTATCATAGGACTCTAAATCAAGTGATTTTGCTTTTTTATACAGCTTTTTATTTAGGCTGTAATATATTTTCTCTCTTAATATATCACGGCACAAATCGCTAAAAATCGAGCATAGAATGTTTGATGAAATTATTACTGCTGCAATTATTAAAACAGCGTAAATAATTCTTTCAAGATGCTGACCGTCGGTAACAACATCAATTATATATTTGACGCCGATAACGCTGATAAGGCTTGACGGAACACTCTCAAATATCCCCCATAATAGCTCGCAGATAACAAAACCCGGCGAAATATTGAACAGTAGTTTTATGAAGAAAAATACGTTTGATATCATTGAATGTTCTTTTTTATTCGATTTCTTACTCATCAATATCCGCCTCCTTATTATAATTTGATGCCTGAAGTGCAAACATTTTGCTGTAAACACCACCAAGCTCCATAAGCTCTTGGTGCTTGCCTTGTTCAACAATCCGTCCTTTATCAATAACAATGATTTTGTCTGATAAGGTTGCGCTTGACAGTCTGTGAGAGATATAAACAACTGTCTTGTTCTTTGTTGCATTTACAAGGTTTTCGTACATTTTATATTCTGCAATAGGGTCAAGGGCTGATGATGGCTCATCAAGAATGGCGATTTCAAAATCCCTTGCAAAAAGCCTTGCAGTAGATACCTTTTGACTTTCACCGCCTGACAGTCCAACACCGTCATCCTCAAACTCACGAGTTAAGACAGTATCTCCGCCCTTTGATAAGGTCTTGATTTTTTCCCAAGCACCGCTTTTTTTCATTGCAATTTTAGCAAGCTCTTTTTCTTTATCGGAACATTCGTGGCAGATTACATTTTCAAATACAGAAATTGCAAAGTTCTTGTAATCCTGAAATACGGTTGCATATGAGCCTCTTAATGAGTTAACGTCATATTCCTTAATGTTGACTCCGTTATATAAAATCTCACCGCTGTCAGCATCGTAAAATCTTAGCAGAAGCTTTACAAGTGTTGACTTACCTGCACCGTTAACTCCTACAATTCCTATTGTTTCACCTTTATTGATAGTAAACGAAACATTTTCAAGTGAAGGCTTAGAAGCGCCGGGATATGTAAAGGTTACATTTTTAAATTCAAGCCTTTCAAATTTGTCTGCCTTAAGTGAACCGTCAACAATCTTTTCCTCATAGTCAAAAAACCTTTTTAAATCCTGAAAATACATTGCGATAAATGATAATTCATCAAAGCATTCAGCCATTTGCAGTATCGCAAATCTTATTGAATTAATAGAAGAAAGAACAACGGAAAAGCCTGATATGTTTAAGGATTTTGTATAGATAAATTCGTATCCGGCATAAGCATATGTGCCTATAACGGGAATAAACTCACCGAATAATGAACTGAGCAGTGAGCAAATAAAAAGCTTTGTTCCGAAATTTTTATATATTTCAATATTTGATTTAATTGCTTTTTCAAACCTCTTCATCAACACAACGAATATATTTGATGTTCTTATATCCTTTGCATAGTCACGCAAAAATACAGTTCTTTGAACAT
>JBJEOX010000420.1:0-4579 GCA_051880935.1 Ruminococcus sp. | reverse complement strand
CTTGAAATTAACATATTATTTTGGTATTATATAATTAAGAATGAAAATATAGTTAAATTGAATTTATATTATTGTGTTTTAAGGAGTTGAACGTATGAAATACAGCTTTAGCGAGGACCGCAATGCGCTTGAGTTATTTTGTGCCGGCGATTCTGTTCGTGCTTACGATTTTTTCGGCGCACACCTCGTTAATCGGGACGGCAGAGACGGCGTTGTTTTCAGGGTATGGGCGCCTAATGCTCTGAGCGTGTCGGTTGTAGGAAGCTTCAATAACTGGAATAAGACCTCCGATTATATGTACAAAATCGGAAACGGCTCCTGGGAAGTATTTATTGAGGGTATTAAGCCCTATGATATATATAAGTATTGCATTGAAACGCCTTGGTTTGAAAAACTCCTGAAATCCGACCCGTTTGCGTTTCACACAGAAACCCGCCCTGACAATGCGTCGATTGTCTATAATATAGATGGATACGAATGGGGAGATGAGGGCTGGTTTGACTGCCGCTCAGAGTGTGACAGCATTAAGTCGCCGATGAATATTTACGAAATTCACGCAGGCTCGTGGAGAAGATATCCCGACGGTAACTTTTTCAATTACCGAAAGCTTGCCGATGAGCTTGTGCCGTATCTCAAAGAGATGCACTATACCCACGTTCAGCTTATGCCCATAACAGAGTATCCGTTTGACGGCAGCTGGGGCTTTCAGACGACGGGTTATTTTGCACCAACCTCCCGATACGGTACGCCTGACGATTTTATGTACCTTGTCGATACGCTCCATAAAGAAAATATCGGCGTAATTCTCGACTGGGTTCCGTCGAATTTCCCCAAAGACCCGTTCGGACTTGTAAAATTTGACGGTACCTGCCTTTATGAAAGCGAGGACCCCTGCAAGGGTGAACGACCTGCATGGGGAACGTGCCTGTTTGATTTTTCAAAAAGCGAGGTCATAAGCTTTCTCGTTTCGTCTGCGATGTTCTGGATTGAAAAGTTTCATATCGACGGCTTGCGTGTGGGTGCGCTTTCGTCTATGCTCTATCTCGACTACGGCAAAAAAGACGGCGAGTGGACACCGAATCAATACGGCGGCAAGGAAAATCTTGAGGCTATAAGCTTTATAAAACACCTCAATACGGCAGTCCATACATTCCACCCCGACGTGCTTATGTTTGCGGAGGAAAACACCTCATGGCCAAAGCTTACTCACCCTGTTGAAGAGGGAGGACTCGGCTTTGACTACAAATGGAATATGGGCTGGATGAACGATATGCTCCACTATATGTCGCTTAATCCGCTCTGGAGACCGTTCAATCACGACAACCTTACCTACAGCTTTTTCTATGCTTTTTCCGAGCACTTTCTGCTGCCGATTTCACACGATGAGGTTTCGCACGGCAAAGGCTCGTTAATCAATAAAATGCCCGGTGAAAACGACGAAAAATTTTCCGCAGTCAGAGCGTTCATTACATATATGTATGCTCACCCGGGAAAAAAGCTTGTGTTTATGGGCACAGAAATCGGTCAGTTTGATGAATGGGACGCTGATTCGGGAATTCAGTGGGATTTGCTTGATTACGAAAAACACTCGGCGTTAAAGCGTTTCTTCTGCGATTTGAACAAGTTTTATCTTGAAAACAAGCCGTTTTACGAGCTTGACGCAATCTGGAAGGGCTTTGACTGGATTCACCACGACGATTACACCAACAGCGTAATTGCATTCAAACGAACCGACAGCGACGGCAATGAAATTATCGCCGTATGCAACTTCCAGCCGGTAAAACACGATAAGTATTACATCGGTGTGCCGAAATACGGCTTGTACAGCGAAGTGTTTACATCGGACGCCGAGGAATACGGCGGAACAGGCGTTTCAAACGGAAGTGAAATCACGCCTGAGATGATGAAAATTCACGGCTGCAATCAGGGACTTCCGCTTACTCTGCCGCCTCTGAGCGTTATTTATATTAAATGTACGGGCGAGCTTGAGCCGGTTCCTCAGGATTAATTTAGTTTTCAAACCCATACGGGTTTTACGCAATACCGCTTTATAATGCGGAAAATTGCTTATAATATGCATATGCTATAAAAATAAATCGGAGGTATTTCTAAATGTTTCCAAAACAGGAAGTAGTTGCAATGCTGCTTGCAGGCGGTCAGGGCTCACGTCTTGGCGTGCTTACAAGGAAGATTGCAAAACCCGCCGTTCCGTTCGGCGGAAAGTATCGCATTATTGACTTTCCCTTGTCAAACTGCGTAAATTCGGGTATAGAGGCTGTGGGTATTCTTACTCAGTATCAACCGCTTGTGCTCAATGAGTATATAGGCAACGGTCAGCCGTGGGATCTTGACGGTATGCACTCAGGTGTAAACTGCTTAAGTCCCTATCAGGCTGTTGACGGCGCCGACTGGTATTCGGGTACAGCAAATGCGATTTATCAGAATATCAACTATATTGAGCGATATGACCCCGAATATGTTGTAATTCTTTCGGGCGACCATATCTACAAAATGGACTACAACAAAATGCTCGAATTTCACAAGGAAAAGGGAGCAGCCTGCACAATTGCGGTAATTGACGTTCCGCTTGAGGAGGCTTCACGTTTCGGCATTCTCAATACATACGAGGACGGAAGAATCTATGAATTTGATGAAAAGCCCGAGCATCCCAAGAGCACAAACGCATCAATGGGAATCTATATTTTCAGCTGGAAAGAGCTGAAAAAATATCTTGTTGAGGACGAAAACAAGGAAAATTCAAGCCACGACTTCGGCAAGGACGTTCTGCCTGCAATGCTTGACGCAGGTGAGAAGATGTATGCTTATCCGTTTGAGGGTTACTGGAAAGACGTCGGAACAATCGACAGCCTGTGGGAGGCAAATATGGACTTGCTCGACCCGAACGTTACTCTCGACTTAAAGGATATTTATTCACGCAATCCTATGATGCCGCCTCACTATGTTTCAAGCGACGCAAGTATTCAGAATTCACTTGTTGCCGATGGCTGCAACGTTTACGGAAATCTTGAGTTCTCAATTCTCTTTGCCGGCGTTACTATCGGCAAAAACGCAACGGTAAATTCTTCAATTATTATGCCCGGTGCAGTAATTGAGGATGGTGCTGTTGTTCAGTATGCAATTGTTGCAGAAAACACGGTAATCGGCAAAAATGCCGTAGTCGGCGAAAAGCCCGAAGAAGCAACCGACCGTGATAACTGGGGAATTACAGTAATAGGTGCAAACACCGTCATAGGCGAAAATACGGTTATCAAGGCAAAGGAAATGATAGAAAGCAATACGGAGGTGACTGCAAATGAGAAGTAATAATGTTCTCGGCTTTATATTTGCTGGTACGCTTGATGAAAAAATTCCGGAGCTTTCAGCCTCCCGCACAATGGCAAGCGTTCCGATTGGAGGCAAATACCGACTGATTGACTTTGTGCTTTCAAATATGTCAAATTCAGGCATAAATAACGTAGGCATCGTTGCCAAGAGCAACTTCCTTTCTCTTATGGACCACGTAGGTTCGGGCAGTGCTTATGACCTTTCAAAAAGAAGAAGCAATCTTACAATTCTTCCTCCTTACGGCGGAAAAACATTTTCAAACTACGTTGAAACAATCTACAATATGCACGGCTACATTGAAAACAGCCGTGAGGAATATATTCTTCTCTCACCTTCAAATATTGTTACTAATTTTGATTACAACAGCGTGTTTGATTTCCATTCAAAGAATAACGCCGACATTACGCTTATCTATAAGCACGGTGTTGTGCCCAGCGGCTACGACAGACCGCTTACAATTGACGTTGATGAAAACGGCAGGGTTAAGCAGGTTTTCATCAAGCCCGAAAAAGGTGATGAAAAGGTAAATCAGTTCTACGGCTCTGTCCTTGTTAAGAAAGACCTTCTTATGGAGGAAATCAGAGATTCTCTGAGCCTTAATCAGCTTGACATTAAGCGTATCATTCAGAAATCCATTGATAAATACAACGTATACGCTTATGAAAATACAGGCTACTGTGCGGCTATCAGCTCAATCAACGATTACTTCGAGTTCAATATGGATTTGATGAAAAAGGATGTAAGAGATGAGCTGTTCAACCCCAAGCGCCCGATTTTTACAAAGGTAAGGGACGACGCTCCGTCAAAATACGGACTTACAAGCAGCGTCAAAAATTCAATTATTGCGCAGGGCTGTGTCATTGACGGCGAGGTTGAAAACTGCGTGCTGTCAAAGGGTGTTTATGTCGGCGAAGGTGCAAAAATCAGCAATTGCATTGTAATGCAGGATACAAAAATAGGTTGCAATACCAACCTGAATTATGTTATCATAGATAAGGATGTTACAATTAAGGACGGACGTTCACTGATGGGATTCGATTCATATCCTATCTATATCGCAAAAAAATCTGTTGTTTAACTGGAGGAAAAACAAATGAGAATTTTATACTGTGCTTCGGAGGCAAATCCATATTGCGGAAGCGGCGGTCTTGCCGATGTAGCAGGAAGCCTGCCCCATACACTTTGCAGAAAGGGACAGGACTGTAGAATAGTAGTCCCGCTTTACGGCACTATT
>JBJEOX010000419.1:0-4623 GCA_051880935.1 Ruminococcus sp. | reverse complement strand
AAATCAAATACGAAAGTTTCTGCCTCATTATCATCTCCTAAAATTTTTACAATTATTTCACAAATAACTGCACGATGACACAATTATATAATCTTTTAATAAAAAGACAACATAAAAATAAGATGTGCATAGTATTTTGTCACTATGCACATCTTGCTCCGGATAATTTTGTCAATTTTCACATATCGAATTTCTAATTATCAAATTGACTGATGTTCTTTTTTAATTCTGAAAATTCTTCTGAGTAATGCAGATATAAATTTGGGTCTTTCAATAAGTACAACTTTCATAAACTTACCTCCGTATACAAGATATGCTTATTATTACAAGTGCCGCGGCTGATACAATCAGCACCCATTCGCACGGCAACAGTGTAGCAACAAGTAAGCCTAAGCCGAAGAATACTGCCGATTTAACTCTTTGTGTGTGGCAATTCACCGTATCACCCTTTAACAGTGTATACAAAATTCTTATTTGTGTGATTATATGTCTTGAAATTTAGATTGTTTTATTCTAAAATTATAGATAAATGCGGAGGTAATTATGAGAACTCTTGAAATTAAGAAAAACGACGCCAATCAGCGCCTTGATAAGTTTTTGCAAAAGCACTTTAAAACTATGCCTAAAACGCTTATGTATAAGTATATCCGTAAAAAATGTATTAAGCTGAACGGTAAAAAGTGCGAGATTTCTGCTATGCTTAATGAGGGCGACATACTGACCTTTTACATTAAAGATGAATTCTTTGAAGCTGCCGCAGAAAAAAATTACGATTTTCTGAAAGCTCCTTCAAAATTTGATATTGTATATGAGGACGACAACCTTATTCTCATTGATAAAAAGCCCGGCGTTATTGTTCATCCCGATAAAAATTATCATTTTGATTCACTTGTTGCAAGAGTTCAGCATTATCTTTATGACAAAGGCGAATACAATCCTGACGAGGAAAAAGCCTTCTCCCCTGCTCTTGTAAACAGAATTGACAGGAACACGGGCGGTATTGTTATTGCAGCTAAAAACGCCGAAAGTCTGCGTATTCTCAATCAGAAAATGAAAACAAGAGAGCTTGAAAAATATTATCTTTGCCTTGTCTGCGGAAAGCCTGACAAGGAATGTGACACTTTGAACGGCTATATTACGAAAAATGAGAGTAGAAACAAGGTTACTGTTCATAAAAAAGAGGTCGAAAATTCTAAGGAAATCAAAACAAAATACAAGGTGCTTGATTTTAACGGTAAGTACAGCCTTGTTGAGGTGGAACTGCTGACAGGAAGAACGCATCAGATAAGGGCGCATATGGCGTCAATCGGTCATCCGCTTGCAGGCGACACAAAATACGGCTTTGCAGATAAATCAAAAAGCCTTTTTAAGTATCAGGCGCTTTACAGCTACAAAATCAGATTTAATTTTTCTGACGATGCCGGTGTTCTTGAATATTTAAACGGCAAAGAATTCTGTGTAAAAAACGTCCGGTTTGCAAAGAACAACAAAATTACGGTATAAGGATTTATTATGTGTAAATTCAAAAGAGAAATATTCAGATTTATTACTTTGATTACAATTGCTGTTATATTATCTTGTTGTTCACTTGTTACCGTATTTTCTGCAACCAAAGTCGGTTTTACTCTGAATGATTGCAGTACGGACAATAACAGGCTGTTTACAATTACAATGACCGCCGACTGCGACAAAAAGCTTAGTGCCGCAAGCTTTGAATTTACTTATGATAAAAGTATGTTTGAATTTCGAAGTGCGAAGGTCAGCGACGAAGCCTCAAAAATAGCTTATAATGAGCTTGATGACAAGGTAAAGCTTGTTTTTCTGAATACTGACGGTGTTGACATTAATAACGGCACAAGTATTTTCACACTGACCTTTAAATCCGTAAAGTCAGGTGTAGGCTATATTGATTTCTATGTCAGCGACTGTATTGACTCAGATATAAATTCAATTGACGCAGGAAAATGTACTTCAGCAAAAATCACCGTTAATTCAAAATCAAGTGACAGCAGTACGAGCAAAAGCAGTATCAATAAATCTGATAAAAGTGGCTCAAGCGGCACCAAAAGTGAACGAGGAAAGGCAGAGGAAACAACTTATGTTTCTACATATGATGAAGTAGGACAGCTTAATTCTTTTGATAATCCGAATACGAGATTGCTGATTGTCGGAATTGCGCTTGGTGCGTCATTAATTGCCGCAGTAATGCTTGCATATAATATTATAAAGCGCATAAAATCAAACATAAATAAACGCAAAAACAGCCCCGACGAATAATCGGAGCTGTTTTTTTAGATAAGAGTATATTTACTTCCCTGAACAATATTTCGCTCTCTGAACGCTTTATTGATTGAATTCAGCACTCTCTTTTTGTCGGCACTCCATAACGGTGCAACAAGTAGCTTTTTATCACCATCACCTGTTAAGCGGTGGATTACGACATTATTCGGCAAAATTTCTATACTGTCACAAAGAATATCAATGTATTCTTCCATTGACAGAGTTTTGAACAATCCTCTATTGTAGTCATTCAGCAAATCGGTATCTTTAAGAACGTGAAGAAGCTGGAGCTTTATTCCGTCGCTTCTCTCTCCGGTGTATTTAACACTCTCAAGCATCATTTCTTTTGTTTCAAACGGCAACCCGAGAATTATATGCGTAACAACGGTAACACCGATTTCTTTGAGATTTTTTACGGCTTCGTCATACACTTCAAGCTCGTAACAGCGCCTTATATAGTCGGAAGTTTTCTTATGTATTGTCTGTAAGCCGAGTTCAATCCAGACAGGCTTAATTCTGTTAAGCTTGTCAATCAGCTCTAAAACATCTTTTCCAAGACAATCGGGACGTGTTGCAATTGAAAGTACTGCAATATCGGGGTTTTCTATTGCTTCATAAAAAATCTTACGGAGATATGAAATATCAGCATATGTATTTGTAAAAGGCTGAAAATAGGCTATAAAATGTTTGCAGTCGGTTTTTGCTTTAATTCTTAGTTTTGCCTGCTCAATCTGCTCGGTTACGGTAAGCAGCTTATCAGCAGAAAATTCTCCCGAGCCGCCTTTACTGCAAAAAACACAGCCTTTAGTACTCAAAGTACCATCCCTGTTAGGACAGGTCATACCGCCGTTCAGAGAGATTTTATACACCTTTTCGCCAAATGCTCTTTTTAAATATTCGTTTAAAGAATAATAATACATAATATACTCCAAATCAAATAAAGACCGACGTTTGTCGGCCTTCTTTGATGTCACTATGACAATTTGAGAGGAAAATCTATGAAAAGTCGAGTGCCTCGATACGCAGTTCGGGCAAACAGGTTGATATTATTAAATCTGCCTTGCCCGACCGTTTCGGAGCAACTTATTATTAAGTGAAAAAATAAAATCAGTTCTTGTTGTCTGTGCTTTATCTTTACTGTGGTTATATAATAAAGGTTGAATGTGACAAGAATATGATGTCTAAAATAAAAGAACGTGAATATTATGAAAAGTTTAAGAAAACTTCTTTACATATTCAAGAAACTTTGCATAGATATTATCCTCTGTTTCTTCAAGTTCGTTATCAATGCCGCCGTTGAAGAACATTTTTGTATGCTTTTGTAATGAAAGATACGCACCGACAAGATTCTTTCTTACTTCATTTTGCAGGTCGTCGCTTATTGTTTTTCCGCAGGAAAGACCAAGATAAACGCTGTTGTCTACAAGCTGAGTTGAAATTGAAGAATTTTTAAATTCAAAGGTATTCATCTTGTGCAATCCCTTTGCAAATTCTCTTAAAGAAAATTCCTCGTTGTTTTCATACTTTTCCTGTTTTTCAAGAAGCTCAAGCTCGCACTTGTCAAGCGAAAAATCAGCATTTGTTATGTAATCATACATATAGTCGGGATTTAGCGAAAGCACCTGATAAAGCCGCATAGAATTTACCGCACCTTCAAGACACGAAAAAGCCGCAAACTGCATATTACTTTCATTCAGCTTAATAAAGCTGTACAAATTCTGAAAGACTGACTTGTTGATGACAATGAGTATTAGTCTTTCATTGTCACGAAATTCTGCAAGAATAGGATTTGAAATATAGCTCATTGAAAATTTATATGCCTTGTTAACGTAGTCGGCAAACATATCCTTAAACTCGTTTAAAAGTGCATTTTCTCTGATTGTAAATTCAAACATATTATCACCTATCTGAATAATTCCATTTCGGAATTATACAAATCAATTCTTGTAATATCAGCATCGACTGTCGATGCCAAATATTTTTCGAACGCAGAAACAAGCAGATTGGGGTTAACATTATCGCTGCTGCCTGCCGACAAAATTACATTCAGCAGAACAAAATCGAATTTTTCTTCTATTTCAAATTTCTTTATCCCCTGCTTTATGTCAACAGTTTTTAAGCCTTTCTTTGACCTTTTTTCAATTTCTATTTTTTCAAGAGCTAAAAATTCCGAAAGCTTTTCTGTAATTACGGTTGTGTTTGCACTTTCACTGCTTAGCTTTATTGAAAATTCGGCAAAAGCTATTTTCCCTGCTTTCATAACAGGCTCTGTAACGTCAAAAACCTGAATACCTCTTGGCAGACAAACATTCAGCTTGTTGATTATTTCTTTTAAAGAATAAT
>JBJEOX010000418.1:0-4626 GCA_051880935.1 Ruminococcus sp. | reverse complement strand
TTTTTTTCAACCCCCTTTTGCTTTTTTTTTTTTTCAACTCTTCCTTCAAATCGGCATAAGTCATAATATTCGAGAGGATGTCAGACTGTGCCGAAAGGGTGAGATATTCTTCTCTTTTTTCTTTTATGCACTCGGCTGTAATTTCAACAACCTTTGGAGTTTTAAAACAATCGTGATATTCATCGAGTGCTTCTTTTTCGTACTGCTCAATCTTCAAAGCCTGTTCGAAGAGTATCTTTTTGAGTTTATCCATTAGTTTCAGCTCCTTTCTGTGAGATTGAGTTATGCGGATTTGTCAAACAAGTATTCTAATTCATATTTCGGAAATACTCGTTCTTTAATTGCAAAGGCTTCACCAATTGAGAAATCTCCGTTTGTAATCTTATTGCGAAAAGTGCTTTCGGGCATTCCGATTGCTAAAGATACTGACCTCCAAGACATACCGTTGCTATTTATTTCACGGTCTAAATTTGCGTACATTATAAAACCTCCTTTATTTACGCTTTTGCGTATCTTTTGATTTAATTATATACGCAAACGCACACATTGTCAACTAAAAAATTGCGCAAATGCGTAAATTTTACGTTTTGCATAAAATTAATTACGGTTTTTGTAAGCATTTCCAAAATTGCGCAAATGCGCAATTTTTAGTTGATTTTATGTTCAATATCTGTTATTATATATTTATAGAAAGGAGGCATACTATGGGAATAGGTAAAACGCTATCTAACCTATTAAGTGAAAAAAACAGCAATCCTAATGAACTGGCAGAGCGTATAGGTGTATCAAAATCGACTATATATAGTATTATTAAGCGAGATAATATGAAAGTTGATATAACTGTTCTTGCTAAAATATGCACTGCTTTAAATGTTAAAATGGAAGTGTTTTATGATGAGTATGTAAGCGAAGTAAAAAACAATATTAAAGATATTAAAAGACAACAGTTAATAAATAACTATGACTGCTTGAATGATAAAGGAAAGCAGAAATTGTTTGATTTGTCGAATGATATGGTTAGTAGTGGAAATTACATAGACGAAAAACTAAAAGAAAAACACGCCTAAATATAGACGTGACGGTAATATAATTTTTTTAAAATAAAAATGCCGTCCACTACGGCGAATAGTGGACGGCCAATAAAACTTGAAGAGAAGTATTTTCACTCCTCAATATTTATATTACAATATTTGACATAATATGTCAATGTTGAGGAGGAATTTTAATGAAAACTTGTAAAAATTGGATTGTAATACTATTGTTGATAGTATTTTTTCCTGTAGGTTTGTACTTGATGTGGGCAAGAACAGAATGGAAAAAGAATGTAAAAATTGTTGTTACGATTTTTATAGCAGTATTGTTTATTATAGGTGCATCATCAAGTACAAAGAATGGTAGTAAGACCAACGCTAACTCAACTACTTCCGTTGTAGACGTTACGACAGAACCAACTACAGAGGAACCGACTACAGAGGAGCCAACAACTGAGGAACCAACTAAAGAAAAACCAACTGAAAAAGTAACAGAAGCTCCAACTGAAATTGTGATTACAAGCATTACCTCAAGCGTAAATGCCGGGGAAACCGCAAGCGTAAGTATACAAGGTGCTCCTAATACAGAGTATTATATTACGGTAACATATAAAAGCGGAAATTCAACAGCTGCCGGATTAGAAGCGAAAACATCTGACGGTAACGGTAATGTTTCGTGGAGTTGGGAAGTAGGAGCGAAAACGTCATCAGGAACTTACCCGATTAGCATTTCTGGCGGCGGTACAAGCACAACAACTGAATTTACAATAAATTAATAGGGGGTTTTGCTATGGCAAAAAAACGCAAAGGTACTAATACAGGTATATCCGGTTTGTCTTTTAGTGCGAAAAGAGCTTTTGGCGTTACAAAAGCAAAAAGAAAAGTTGCGAAAGCTACCGGAATACCTACGACAAAATCAGGCAGACAAAGAAAAGCCGGAAAAATAATGACGGGTGGCGGCTGTTTGATACCGATTATGTCAGTTACATTAATATTAATATCCATATTTTTACTAATTGGATTTATTATATAGGTATTATTATGAGTGTTGCTAAAAAATTTAACTCAGAAATAAGGGGTTAATATGTATAAAAAGATAAAATCCCGAGTTTTTGAGATTGTCGAAGTAGGCAAGAGCCTGCCGAGCCGTATATTTGATGTTTTTATAATCATTATGATTATATTAACTCTGGTAACTGTGATTGCAGAAACATTTAATATGCCGAGCTTTTGGCAAAATATTTTTGATAAATTTGAGGTTGTGTCCGTAACTGTTTTTACGGCTGAGTATATATTAAGAGTCTGGACGGCTGACCTGCTCCACCCGGAGCTATCGCCGCTGCGAGCAAGATTAAAATATATAGCGTCATTTATGGCAATTATTGATTTACTTGCTATCTTGCCTTTTTACTTGCCGTTTTTTATCAAAATCGACCTCCGAGCATTGAGAGCCTTGCGAGTGATAAGGTTGTTAAGAGTTTTTAAAATCAACAGGTACACGTCGGCTTTAAGTACAATTGCGCAAGTATTTAAAAATAAAGCAAGTCAGCTTATATCGTCAATGCTCGTTGTAGGTTTATTGATGGTTATAGCCTCTATCCTTATGCATAACATTGAGAGTGCGGCTCAGCCTGATAAATTTGCAAATGCTTTTGATGCGCTATGGTGGGCGATTGCTACTCTTACAACCGTCGGTTACGGTGACGTTTATCCGATTACGGTTGCAGGCAAGATACTGAGCATTATTATTGCAATACTCGGTATCGGTATGGTAGCTGTGCCGACCGGTATTATTACGGCAGGATTTTCCGAGGTCATTGACAAGCAAAAATCCGCCGAGGACGATAAAAAATACTGTCCGTACTGCGGACATAAAATTGATGATAAATAAAAAATTCGCCCTACCTTGCTGGAACAAGATAGAGCGGTCGCATAGCACGGAGGCTACACTCATAGAAGTTTACATATATTATAACAACAATTCTCCTCCGTGTCAAATAAAATTGATATGGAGGTATTATTATGAATGTTGCTAAAAAATTAAACTGCGTTATTTACGCACGTTACAGCTCCACTAACCAAAAAGAGCAGAGCATCGAGGGACAGCTCAGAGAGTGCAAGGCTTATGCTGAGCGAAACGGCTATACTGTTGTAGGCGAGTACGTCGATAAGGCTATGAGCGGCAGGAGCGACCACCGCCCCGATTTTCAGAAGATGATTTCTGACGCTAAAAAAGGACAGTTCCAATATATAATTGTCTGGAAACTTGACCGATTCGCACGAAATCGTTATGACTCTGCTGTATATAAAAATAAGCTCAAAAAATCCGGCGTGCGTGTTTTGTCGGCAACCGAGGGACTCGGCGAAGGCTCAGAGAGTATTATCATTGAGGGTATTTTAGAGTCGTACGCCGAGTATTACTCTGTAAACCTCGCCGAAAACACTCGCCGGGGTATGGAGGATACTGCACGTCACGGATTTGTGACAGGCTCTGCACCTTACGGATATAAAATTGTTGATAAAAAACTTGCGATTGACGATAAAACCGCCCCGGCGGTGCAGCTTGCTTTTGATATGTTTGCAAAAGGCAATACTAAATCGGAGATTGCCGCTGCTCTTAATGATAAAGGCTATGCTACTAAATTCGGCAAAAAATGGACTTGCACGAGCTTTGACAATATTTTTAAAAACAGAGTTTACATAGGCGACTATACCTATAAAGGCGAAATTCCCCGGAGCTGTCCGAGGTTGATAAGTGACGATATTTTTAATAAATGCCAACAAAAATTGGAGATGTCAAGACGTATGCGAGGACAAAAAAAGACGGATGATATAGACTTTTTATTATCGGGCAAGTGCTTTTGCGGTAATTGCGGCTCGCCGATGTTCGGCGACAGCGGCACTTCTCGCAACGGCGACAAGCATTATTATTATACTTGCCACGGCCGTAAGAAGCACCGCTCAGGGTGCAAGAAAAAGAGCGAGAAAAAAGACTTTTTGGAGTGGTACGTCGTCGAGCAGACCGTCAACTACATACTTGCAGCGGAAAGGATTGACTACGTAGCCGAGCGAGTTGTGGCAAAATATAAGGAGCTGTTTAACGAGAGCGGCATAAGAGAGCTTGAGGCTCGCTTGCAGGCAATTGACAAAGAGCTTGACGGCTGCGCAAATGCTCTGATAGCCTCCTCCGTTCCGTCACTTGCGGCAAAAATTAACGAAAAAGCCGAGAATCTGCAAATACAAAAAGAGGATCTCGAAATTGAGCTTGCAAAAGCAAAAATATCAAACAGGGCGGAGCTTACGGAGCAGGACGTATTAAAATACCTTAATAAATTTCGGGGCGGCGACTTGTTTGACGAAAAGTACCGCCGAGAAATCATTGATACTTTTATAAACTCCGTCATTGTCTACGACGATAAAATCATAATTTATTTTAACCTTAAAGACGGTCAGCAAATCTCATTTATAGAGCCGTCGGAACTTGATATTGATTCTGTCCCCGAGTGTTCGGATAGTTCGGCAAAAGGGGAGCCACAACAGAGGGGCTGTAAAAAAACAGTCAAAAAAACAAGCCGGGATTCACTAAAAGGTGAGT
>JBJEOX010000417.1:0-4652 GCA_051880935.1 Ruminococcus sp. | reverse complement strand
GTCACGCATTTCAGCGGCGGCGGCTCTTGTAAATGTTACAATCAGCATTCTGTCAACGTCAATCGGATTTTCACTTCTTGTTACAAGATTTATTACCCTTTCAACAAGTACGGCAGTTTTTCCCGAGCCTGCTGCGGCAGAAACGAGCACGGAGCCGTCCGTTGCATAGATTGCGTTTTTCTGTTGGTCTGTCCATTGTCTGCCCATCAACACTCACCTCCGTTTGTTATTTCTTCATCAATTGAAGTATACACTTCATCATTTGTGACATCAAATGTGTTTATTGGCTCACTGAGTCTGTATGCGCATACGCTGTCATAGGGACAGTATTCGCAAGCGTCTTGCGCACCCTTTGCAGGAGAAGCCTGTATATTGCCTTTATAAAGCTCTTTTCCCATTGAGGCAACTGTGTTTTCAAGCTTTTTAAAGATTTTGCCGAACTGCTCAAGATTTGCAATACTGCGCTCTGAAACAGCTGTGTCAAGCTTGATTTTAACAGGGATATACTTGCCCGTCTCTGACTTATCCATACCCTTAATTACTCTGACGTCATCAAGGAGAAGTCCGTTCATTTTAAGCGCCTTGTCAATTTCTGAATTGATTTTGTCGTCTGCAAGTTCCGTATCAGCAGAAACGACAGGAACGGTTGCGGGCATATAGAGTATTCCCGCAGGAGTGATTTCACCGTATTTTCCGCTTCCGTTCAGCTTGATTGAATAGAGATAAAGGAGCATCTGGAGATTGAGTCCGTAGAGGATATCGGAAAGCCTGAATTTTTTTGTGCCTGTTTTATAGTCGATAATGCGGAGATATTTTTCGCCGTCTTTTTCCATAATATCTACACGGTCAACGTATCCGCAGACGGCTATGTTATGTCCGTCGGGCAAGTTTACGGTATAAGACGGAACGTCCTCACCGATTTTCAGCTCACAGTCGGCAACATAAAAATCACTCTGTGAAAGCTCTGAAACAATATGCTTTAAAAGAATAAAGACATTGTCCGAAAGAACTTTTAGATTGTAGAGAAATGCTTTTGTTCTGCTTTCTGCTCCGCCGAAATACTGCTCAATATATTCCGAAAGTACATTACTTATATATTCTTTTAAATTATCATCAGACATCACTGAATATTCTGACTTTTTAAAGCTGCTGAAAAACTTTTCAAGAATATAGTGCACAAGTGTTCCGTACTCCATAGGATTGATTTCTGCTCTGCGGCGTTCTTTTATATTGAGTCCGTAGTTACAGAAATAAGCAAATCTGCACAGGCTGAACTTTTCAATCTGTGATGCGGAAATATTCAGATTATCTCCAAACAGCATTTCTGCATTTTCGGGATTTTCAATTCTGAACGGTGAATTTTCAATTGAGCGGTGAACGGCGTTATACTGTGAAGAATATGAGTTTTCTGTTGAGAAAAATTCACCGAGGGTTTTAAGCTCAGCGTTATTTTGCGAAAGTGAACGTGCATACTCCTCAAAAGCAGGTCTGAGCGCATACATTGAGTCTTTTTTTCTATTAAAATCTGCCCTGTCAAGCATTAATATATTTGGAAAGGCTTTTCTGATTTCCTCAAAAATTACGGAGGGATTATACGGATTGCCGAGCAAGTCGGCAGACGGATAGGTTACATAAAGCTTTTCTGACGGTGACGTCATACAGCTGTACGCCATAAATGTTTCAAGGTCAGCAAGGTCGGAAAAGTCCTCGGAAAGCTTTAAGTCATTAAGCGACAGCATTTTAAGCTCAAATGACGAGAAAACACCCGAACAATGCGGAACGGCAGGAAATTCTCCGTCAACACAACCGATAAGGAACGTTACCTTTTGCTTTGAGATTCTGACACGTTGCGCGGTTGTTATTGTAACGCTGTCTATTGTCTGCGGAATCTGCATAAGCTCTATTGACGAAATCTGAATTGAAAGCAGTTCGTAATATCGCTTTGGTGATACAGGCGTGTCACCGATTACGGCAACCGTCTTGTCAAAAGCCTGCATCAGGAAGTTCCATACTCTTATCTGCTCTGCACCGAGTCCTTTTTCAACGCCGTTTTCGAGTACGTCGTACATATCGTTAAGTGCATTCTGAACTTTCAGCTCGGTAAGAAGATTGTAGAGAAGCTCGGTTATTTCTCTGCCGTTTTTATTTTTTATATTTTCAGCAAAATCCAAAAGCGGCTCAACAACAGTCTTTCTTACACTTTCAATTTTTTCAAGAGTTTTCTTGTCTTTGTCGGAAAAGGTCGATGAAAATCCTCTCGGATTCTGCGTAAATTCAGATTTAAAGGCTGAATTATTTATGTTCCAGACATATGTATAGTTTTCGAACAGGCTGATACTCTGTGGAGAATTTGTAGTGAGTCCTGTTTTGAGCAGAGAAATTACGTCGTCACGCTCAAAATTATCAAGAACAATTCTGAATATTGAATTTACAAGACGTACAACGGGTTTGACCTCAATATCGCTGTGAGCGTCCATAAAATAAGGAATTTCATATTTTTCAAAAACTGTGTTGATTATACCCTGATACGGCTCGGTATCGTGGCAGATTACCGAAATGTCGTTGTAAAGATAATTTTCATCAATAATCATATGCTTAATCTGTCTTGCAACAAATTCGCATTCCTCGTATCTGTCAGAAGCAGAATATAGAATTATATTTTCAGGATTTTTGGAGTCAGGTTTAATATTGTTTCTGAATGCAGATTTTTCAAGAATTTTAAGTTCGCTGTTTAAAAACTTTTTATTTTCGGTAAGTTTTACGGGAGTTTTTATTTCTATACAGTCACTTTTTGCAATATTTTTCAGTGCTTTATATGTAGCCTGAGATGTTGCAAAAACCTCTTCCCTGCCGTCGCTTTCAGGGTCGAGCGTAAGTGCAACAAAAACAGAATCGCTTTGTGACATTATCAGACGCAACACCTTTAGCTGTTGAGCGGAAAAGCCGCTGAATGAATCGACAAAAACTGTATATCCGTCAAAAATATTATTCTCCAATAGAATATTGTATAGTCTTGTAAGGTCGTCAAGCGGGTCAACATAGCTTTGTGAAAGAATAGCGTCGAACGTATCGAGAATTAATCCCGTTTCATACAGCTTTGTTTTCAGCGTTTCATTCTCAACATTTTTTGAAACCTCGTAAAGAGTATCGGTTGAGATGCTGTTCTTTTTGCAGTCGGACAAGGTCTGAAGCATTGTTTCGGTAAGTGACTTTGTGTTCTTTGTCTTTAAAAGCTTAAGCTTTTCGGTGAGCTGTTCAAGAGCAATATTCATAATAACCGCACGAGTACCGCTGTCGATTACATTCTGCGGCAGGTTTGAGGTATGCTCAAAAACAAATCTGCAAAGACGTGAAAATCCGAAAACCTTTATATTCTTTGAAAGACGTGCACCGAGAAGATTAAGAAACGCCTTTTCTGTTTCAAAAGTACTCATATCGGGAACAAGCATCAGTATATTTTCGTTGCTGTTTTTTACAAGCTCTGAAATTTTTTCATATATATAAGTTGTTTTTCCCGTTCCGCTTTTTCCTAAAATAAACCGAAGCATACTGCACCTCAAAATGAAAATATTAATTTGATTATGACTATAATATCATAATAGATGGGGAGAAAATGTCTTATCCGAAATAAGAACAGATTTTTTCAAAAATTTCTACAATTTTAAATTTAAATTCGTATTTTTCGTTTTTTACTATATCATACTGACTGTCATTAAACGTTTTCTTGGCGGCTTCGTCCTTGCTCTCTTCCGAAGAAATGCAGATTGACGGGTACATTACACACCACCAGTTGTGGCCTTCTCCGCTGCCGATTGTGATTCTCAATGCATCATACATTCCCGAAGGCAGGGTGTAGCTTTCATATGTTCTGGTAGTAAAGTACATTTTTGTAATCTGAGCTGTTACGGAATAATCGTAGCCGTTGTTATATACTTCCTTCTGCGCTGTGTTGCAGATAGACTGAAGATTTTCGGAAATAAGATTTTCAGCTTCTTCCTTTGACTGTGCACTTTCAAAAAGCGACTGAGTGTACAAAAGGACTTTATCCCTGACTTTAAGCTTTAATTGCTGGTCGTAATCTTCATCGGAGTTAGCAAGAATATGAAGCCTGAAAACTTCGTCGGAGATTTCCTTACACTCCATCCGGAAAGGAATCATTGAATAAATTACTGTAAGTACAAACGCAATGCAAGCTGATTTGATAATAAGTTTCATAAAAATAACCTGTCCTCTCTTTTTATAACCGGTAAGAGTATGGACAGGTTTTTGGTAAAATATTCCGAAAGAAATTATTTTCTAAAATAGAATAATTAATCAATTCTGCAACCGTCTTTAATCGGCTTGCAGAGGAATACCTCTTTGTAGGATTCCTTAAGCGTTTCATAGCACTTTTTTGCTCTGCGTGATGAAGTGAAAACTGCAAAAACTGCCGAGCCTGAACCGCTCATTCCTGCTCCCCTTGCCTTGCAGTCAAGCATAATCTTCTTGATTTCATTGACCTCGGGAATGGAAAGTGCAAGCTCAAAATCGTTGAATATCGTTGTGGTTATGAAAAACATATCACGGCTGTAAAGCGCCTTTATCATTTCATCGGTATATGAGGCGTGGGGTTTTAGGGCGTCAACCTTTTTATAGGCATCTGCCGTTGAAAC
>JBJEOX010000416.1:0-4673 GCA_051880935.1 Ruminococcus sp. | reverse complement strand
GTACGGGCGGTATGATAACAAAGCTTCAGGCGGCTGATTACGCAACAAGGCGCGGCGTTGAGGTGCACGTTATAAACGGCTCAAATCCCGAAAATCTCTATGAAATTTTCGACGGCAACAACATCGGAACAATGTTCCTTGCAAGGCAGTAAAGGAGAATGAATATGACTCAGCTTGAAATTATGGGTGCAAAGGCAAAGGAAGCCTCACGCTTTCTTATGACCGCAGGCTCAAAAAAGGACGAGGCACTAAACGCAATTGCAAAGGCTCTGCGTGAGAATGCCGATAAAATCATAAAAGCAAACGATATTGATATAGAAAACGGCGAGAAAGCAGGACTTACAAAGTCACTGCTTGACAGATTAAAGCTGACCGAGGAAAGAATTAACGGAATGGCTGACGGTGTAAGCGAGGTAGCTTCTCTTGCAGACCCTGTCGGCAGAGTGCTCGACGGAAGAACGCTCAAAAACGGCTTGCAGATTGAAAAAGTCACCGTTCCTATGGGCGTTATAGGCATCATCTTTGAGGCTCGCCCGAATGTTACCTCAGATGCGGCGGCACTTTGCCTTAAGGCAGGCAGTGCGGTAATTTTGCGTGGCGGCAAGGAGGCAATAAACTCCAACAAGGCAATTGCCGAGATTATGCGTGACGCAATTGAAGATGCAGGCTTGCCCCGTGACTGCGTTTCACTCGTTGAGGACATAACACGTCAAAGCGCAACTGAGCTTATGCAGCTTTCAGAATATCTTGACGTGCTCATTCCCAGAGGCGGTGCAGGACTTATCAGAAGCGTTGTCGAGAACGCAAAGGTCCCCGTAATTGAAACGGGAGTCGGCAACTGCCATGTTTACGTTGACAAAAGCGCTGACGTTGATATGGCTAAGAGCATCATTTTCAATGCAAAAACCTCACGTCCTTCCGTCTGCAACGCAATTGAAACAGTGCTTGTTCACAAGGATATTGCCGAAAAAGCCCTGCCCGAAATCAAGGCAGAGCTTGACAAAATGAATGTTGAAATCCGAGGCTGCGAGAGAACAAGAGAAATCCTCGGTGAAAGCGTTGTTCCTGCAACGGAAAACGACTACGCAATTGAGTTTCTCGACTACATTCTTGCGGTAAAGGTTGTTGACAGCCTTGACGACGCACTTGCTCATATTGCAAAATACAGCACAGGTCACAGCGAAATCATAATAACAAGCGACTACGAGAGTGCAAACAAATTCACCGCCTGCGTTGATTCTGCGGCTGTTTATGTAAACGCTTCAACACGCTTTACCGACGGCGGAGAGTTCGGACTCGGAGCAGAAATCGGTATTTCAACGCAAAAGCTCCATGCAAGAGGTCCTATGGGACTTAACGAGCTTACAAGCAGTAAGTTCATAATCAGAGGTAACGGACAAATCAGATAAGCAGGTACACGAGGGCAAGCAGCAGCGTAGGGTCTGCGTTTTCGTCCATAAGCAGGACAAGCAGAAGTAAAATAAGGCTCTGTTCCTTGTTCTTAAACAGCATATCAAGCAGACTGTTGTTATTGTTGCTGTTCTGCATTTTCTGCTCGGGCGGCTTTTCAACAGCAGGCTTCTGCTCCTTTTTAGGCGGCTGTTCCTGCCTCGGAACGGATTTCTGATTTTGCTGATTATTGCTGTAAAACGGCTGACGTTTGTTCATCTGCTGCGCCCTTGCAAAGGCTTCTTCTTCAAAGCTCGGCATATTTTCACCCCTTTGTTTGCGATTGTTTTCGGAACGGTCAAGACCGTTCCCTACAGATATATGAAACGTTTGTGTGATTTTGTAGGGGACGGGTTCCTACACGTCCCGAAACGTCAGTAACATATCAATTTAAAAGTCGGGCAACCGAGTTAAAAAACAATCCGACTTCTATTCCCGAATTGCCCGCAGGGGCACCCTGCTAAAACAGTCCGTTGTCCTTTAAAAGCGGAATTATCCTGATGAATTTAATCATCTTTTCGGCTCGGTCAAGCTTTTCCTGCTTTTCACGGCTTAAAAACGGACGAAGTGAATTTAAAAGCCTGGTGGTGTCGTCATCTCGCTTAACCGAATTCATAACGGGCGCAAGGCGTGTGACCGTTCGTAATATATCATCACCCATAATTTCAGGCTGAACAGGCTTCGGCTTTGGCTTGGGCGGTTCGGGATTTGCGTTTGCAAGACCTAACTGTTCGCCAAGACTCTGCACTTGTTTCAGCGCTTCGGGATTGCTTAAAATCTGATTGATTTTATCTTGTATTTCTGACATTTTGATTTTTCACACCCTTTCCCGATTGTTTGATTATTTATTGTCGTTGCCGCCGAGCAGCTTGATTAGTGCCTGCGCCTGCGGACTGTTCAGAATTTCTTTTGTCTTTTCGGGGTCGTTGAGAACAGACTTTATTTTATCTGTCTGATTTGAGTCGGCGTTTTGCAGCATATCGTTTACGTCGCCCTTTTGCGCCGCATTTTTTATCTGACTCTCCGAAACACCGAGTTGTTTTGAGAGGCTTGAAATCAGCATATCTAAGTTTTTTTCTTTCATATAAACACCTCGCTATATTCTATGCTTCAAATACATTTTTAGAACGGAGTTTTGCAAATGCGTATTTTAGTTGTTTCCGACACTCACGGAGATTTAAGAACACTTATGAAAGCTGTCAATGCACAGCCGAGTGCCGAGGTGATTGTCCATTGCGGCGACGGCGACGAGCAGGTGCAGTATTTAAAGGACACGATAAAGGATAAGATGATTGTCGGAGTAAGGGGCAACTGCGACTGGTGCAGCAGTCTGCCTTCAAAGGAGATTCTAAGCGTTTGCGGTAAAAAGATTTTTATTACTCACGGACACCTTTATAACGCAAAGGTTGGTTTGTACACTATTATGTGTGCCGCAAGGGAAGAAAAGGCAGACATTCTGCTTTTCGGTCACACTCATAACGCAATGACCTATTACGAGGACGGTCTTTATGTTATGAATCCCGGCTCGTGCAGCGGTTATATGGCAAGCTACGGCTATATTGACATCACCGATAAGGGCGAAATTGTAACAAATACCGTTGCCATAAAATAAATATGGAAAAAAATTAAATTTAATGATATAATTATTATTTGCAGGAGGTGTGCTATGAATTTCAGCGGATTTGATTTTGACGAGAGCGTAAAAGACGCTCTCTCTGCGCTTGATAATCACGGAAGAATACCTCACGCAATTATAATTGAAAGCAAGAACAAAGAAGCGGCGCTTGAAGCGGCAAAGTTTCTTTCAATGTACGTTGTCTGTACAAGTGATAACAAGCCCTGCAAGGTGTGCGAGCAGTGCCACAAGGCTGAAAATAAAGGACACGCCGATATAAGCTACCCTCGTCCCGAAAATAAGTCAAAGACCTATTCAATCGAGCAGATGCGAAGCATAATTAAGGACGCATATATCCGCCCGAACGAGGCGGAGGCAAAGGTGTATGTCTTTGAAGACGCCGACAACAGACTGACTGCTATTGCGCAGAATTCCTTTTTAAAGCTCCTTGAAGAGCCGCCGCAGAATGTGTATTTTATTCTGATTTGCGAAAGTGCGCAAAAACTGCTTGTGACGATACTCTCACGCTGTACGGTAGTCAGGCTGAAAAACGACGTCAAAATTGGCGAAAAAGCACTTGAATATGCAGAAAAAATCGTAAAGGGAATAATCTCCTCACGTGAATATGATTTACTGCTTGCGCTTAATGTGCTTTCCGACAAGGAAAACGCTGACGAAACGCTCAGTACGGTGCGAATGATTCTGCGTGACGGTCTTGCAGTTTCGGTCGGCACAAAGGCTGTGTTTAACGAAAAGCTCGGCAAGGAGCTTGCCTCACGCTTTACAAAGGGAAAAATCATTGAGATGATTGAGCTGACAGACAACTCGGCAATAAAAATAAAACAGAACATTAACATAAACCTTCTCACAACGTGGTTGTGCGGAGAATACAGGAGGATTTCATGGCAGAGGTAATCGGAGTAAGATTTAAAGAAGTCGGCAAGGTGTACTACTTTGACCCGCTTGACAATAAACTTAACAAGGGGGATATGGTAATCGTTGAAACCGCAAGAGGACTTGAATGCGGTGAGGTTGCCACTCCGAACAAGACGATTGATGAATCGGAGCTTGCTCATCCGCTAAAACCGCTAATAAGAATTGCAACTGAAGCTGACTTAAATCACCTTGCGGAAAACAAGCTCAAAGAGAAAGAAGCGTACAGAATCTGCGAGCAGAAGATTGTAAATCACAAGCTTGAAATGAAGCTTGTAAACGTTGAATACACCTTTGACAACAGCAAAATTCTGTTCTACTTTACGGCTGACGGACGTGTTGATTTCCGTGCGCTTGTAAAGGATTTGGCGTCCGTTTTCAGAACAAGAATCGAGCTTCGTCAGATTGGCGTAAGAGATGAAGCAAAAATGCTCGGCGGTCTGGGAATCTGCGGAAAGCCGTTTTGCTGCGCAAGCTATTTAGGCGAATTTCAGCCTGTTTCAATCAGAATGGCAAAGGAGCAGGGCTTGTCGCTTTCTCCCGCCAAGATTTCGGGAACGTGCGGCAGACTTATGTGCTGTCTTAAATACGAGCAGGAGGCATACACCGACTTGCTCAAGAGAACGCCCAAGGTCGGTGCAATTGTCAACACTCCCGAGGGCAGAGGACTTGTTGT
>JBJEOX010000415.1:0-4682 GCA_051880935.1 Ruminococcus sp. | reverse complement strand
GCCCCGAAAGTAATTTTCAGGGCAGTTTTATTTTATTAGATTGATTTATTTTATGCGCTGTGATAAAATTGATATAATCCAAATTCAGATATTAATATATTGATTTTTTATTAATATGAATACTTGCAATAACTAAAAACATATGATATAATTACATTAGCTAAAGCGAAATTGTGGGCATAAGTTCACGCAATTGAAACCCCCGTAGGCAGCATCCTGCGGGGGGGTTCTTTTTGGGATTTTGTCGGGCTACTTCCTATCAATCCACTTGCAGATGTAGTAGCTAATTACACCTGCCACGATAGAAATTAAAAGCGAAATTATGTAGTGTGGCATAAGTTCACCTCCTTCCTGACGGAAGAAGCCGACTTGTGTATTATATCATAATTAAACAGTGAATACAATTAGGAACTGCTTTAAAGTGCTTATTTTAACCAATTAAAAACTGCCCCGAAAGTAATTTTCAGGGCAGTTTTATTTTATGAGATTGATTTATTTTATGCACTGTGATAAAATTGATTTGAGATTGCAGGGAAGTTAAGGCGGTTGGCACTCCCGGAAAGATTGGGGGTGATACGGATGACTGAATTAGTTTTACTTATTATTTTATTAGTAGCTATGACTCAGCTCGTTAAATCCATAAAAAAGTCGAGTGCCTCGACACGCAAATCGAGCAGACAGCTTGATATTATCAAACCTTTTTAGCCCGACCGTTTCGAAGCGATTTCCTATGAAGTAAAAAAATAACCGCCCAACTGCCATTGAACGGTTATTACACATAAAAATAGCCCTATAACGGTGGCTAACCGCTTTAGACGGTTTTCCCTGTAATCTTATTATATATTATTCAAAATCGTATGTCAATATAAGCTAAAACTAAATTACTGCTTTTTGCGGATAAGGATAATCGGTGTTGTCTGCTGTCCCTGACCGCAGGGGTTGTCGGCGATAAGTCCGAGAAGCTCCTCCTCTGAAAGAGTTATATCGGAAGAATAACCGAGAATTTCCTGTCCCAAATCGTTTGCGTCAACTATCATACAGCTCATACCGAGCTTTTCTTTTATTTCATCGCAGACGCCCGACGGGTTTTCGGGATTTTCAATGCCGATATCACGGTATTCGCTCCAGACGTGGTCGTAAAAGCCGTCAAGTCCTGCAACGTCCTTTCCGACGATTTCATAGAAAACGCCTTTTTTGCCGAACAGCTTGCAGACTCCGCCTGCAAAGCTTGCCCATAAAACTTTAAGCAGACCTGCTTTTGAAATTGCGTACTGCATTTTAATTGTTTCTCCGACGCCGACGCCCGTATCGGGGTGTGAAGCAAATTTTGAAAGGAACTTTGCCCAGAAGCCGATTTTTAAATCCTCACGCTTTACAACTCTGTTCTGGCAGAGTGCGATAATTTTTTCACTTGAAGAAACGATATCGCCCTCCTGATAAAGCGGAGAAACGTACTTTTTGAAAATTTCAATATAATCCTCGCCCTGCTTTACAAAATGCGTTTTAATTGCGTGGCGCATATATGTAGTGCCGTTTACGGTAATTTCTACATTCTTACCCTCGTTTGCAACAAATTCCATTGCTATAACCTCCAAAGCTTTTGCTTTTAATACACTTCTAATTATATATTATTTGGCTTTAATTATCAACTGTAAGTTTTAATATAGAATTTTTTATTTTAAGGAAGATTTTTATGGATAACGAAAATCTGCTCCAGCTCGAAGGAGCTGTTGAAAATATTGTTTACAGAAATGAAGAAAACGGCTACACCGTAATTGAAATTTCCGACGGTGACGATTACATAACTGCTGTCGGAATTATGCCGCAGGCAAACGTCGGCGACACCGTAAAGCTGACGGGAATTTACACCAATCACCGCAACTACGGCAAGCAGTTTTCCGCTCAGATATGCGAAATCTGCCGTCCTACCGAAAGCGCCGATATTCTGCGTTATCTTTCCTCGGGTGCAATCAAAGGCATTGGTGCCTCAACTGCACAAAGGCTTGTTTCCGAATTCGGTGAAGCTACTCTTGACGTTATGGAAACTCAACCCGAAAGAGTTGCATTAATCAAGGGAATTTCAAAAAGCAAGGCTCTTGATTTTTCAAATCAGCTAAAGACAAATACGGGCGTAAGAACGCTTATGCTCTACCTCGGCGAATACGGAATTTCAAACACCTCGGCTGTAAAAATCTACAACACATTAGGTGCAGGGTGCGTTGAGAGAATAAGGGAAAATCCTTATATTCTTTGTCAGGGCGATTTCGGAGTATCGTTTGAAAGTGCTGACTTTATCGCAAAAAAAGAAAAGCTTGAGCCCGAAAGCGGAGTAAGACTTCGTGCGGGAATTACATATATTCTGCGCCACAACGAGCGCAACGGTCACACTTGTCTGCCCAAAGAAAAGCTGATTGCTATCTCAGCAGACTTTTTAAACGTCGGCATTGACACAATCAAAGAGCGTATGGAAGAAATGCTTTTTGACCGCTCGCTAATCGGCGAAACATTTGATGAAACCGAATTTGTATTTACCCCTCAATTGCATTTAAGCGAAATGTACGTTTCTTCAAGAATAAAAATGCTGCTGAAATTTCCTGCTGAAAAAATTAAGGAAATTGACAGGGAAATTGAAAACTGCGAAAAAAGCGACGGTATCACCTATGCGGATTTACAAAAACAGGCGATAAATTCAGCACTGACCGAGGGAATGCTTGTGCTTACGGGAGGTCCCGGAACAGGCAAAACAACAACCCTCAATGCGATAATCAAGATACTTAAGAATAAGGGTAAAAAGGTTTTGCTTTCCGCTCCTACGGGACGTGCGGCACAGCGAATGAGCGAGCTTACGGGCGACGAGGCAAAAACTCTGCACCGTCTGCTTGAGGTAAGCTGGGACAAGCACGACAACCCTGTTTTCAACAAAAATGAGCGCAATCAGCTAAAGTGCGACGCACTGATTGTTGACGAGGTTTCGATGGTTGATACCTTTATTTTTGAAAGCGTTATGCGTGCACTCCCCATCGGTTGCAGGCTTGTGCTTGTAGGCGACTCCGACCAATTGCCGTCTGTAGGCCCCGGAAATGTTCTCGGTGACCTTATTGAAAGCGGAATTATCCCGGTTGTAAGGCTCAACGAGATTTTCAGGCAGGCACAGCAGAGCCTTATTGTCACCAATGCTCACAAGATTGTCAATGGTGAAATGCCTGTTCTGAGTCAGACCGACAAGGATTTCTTTTTTCTTAAAAGAAATAATAAAACAGATGTCACAAACGTTATCATTGATTTGTGCACAAGCAGACTTCCAAATGCCTACGGTTACTCCGCCTTTGACAACATTCAGGTGCTCTCTCCCTCAAAGAAAGGCGAGTTAGGAACGGCAGAGCTTAATATCAGGCTTCAGAATGCCCTGAATCCGAAGAGTGACGACAAGCAGGAGGTCACAATCGGCTCAAAGACCTTCCGCACAGGCGACAAGGTTATGCAGATTAAGAACAACTACGACATTCGCTGGTTCAAGGATAACGGCGAAACAGGCGAGGGAATTTTCAACGGCGATATCGGTATAATAGAAAAGATTGACAAAAAGGTAAAAATGATAAAAATCAGCTTTTATGACAAAACAGCCGCATATACATATGAAAGTGCGTCCGACCTCGACTTTGCATATGCCGTTACGGTGCACAAAAGTCAGGGCAACGAATTTGACGCTGTGATAATCCCGATGTTCTCAGGTCCTCCTCAGCTTTATTACAGAAATCTGCTCTACACCGCCGTTACAAGGGCAAAGAAAACGCTCATACTCGTCGGCAACCCGCACACTGTTGAATATATGGTAAACAACAACCGCCGTACAAAGCGCTACAGCGGACTAAAGGAATTTTTACTGCGTGATGACGGACTTTATTGATAAACTGAAAGAAAACGTAAAGGACATTTTATTCCCCGTAAGGTGTCCGTACTGCGAAACGGTAATCCTCAAAACCGAATATGCCTGCGAGAACTGTAAAAATCAGTTTCCCTCGCCTGCGATTATCAGATACGCTGTCGGCGGATACAAATGCACCTCACCTTTTGCGTATGACGGAATTTTCAAAAAGGCAGTAAAAAGGTTCAAATTCGGCAATAAAGGCGGCTATGCAAAACAGCTTGCGTTTCCTATGGTGCAGAGTATTCTTGAAAGCTATCAGGGCGTTGATTTTGATTTAATTACCTGCGTACCGATGCACAAAAAACGTCTTGCTCAAAGAGGGTACAATCAGGCGGAACTGCTTGCAAGGGAATGTGCAAAGATTATGAACATATCGTATTGCGACACGCTTGAAAAGTTTAAGGAAAACCGTGAACAGCACAGCATAAAGGCGAGTGAAAGAGCCAAAAATGTCAAGGGTGTTTATCGGATAATCGACAAGGAGTTTATAAAGGATAAAAATATCCTGATTATTGACGATATAATCACAACAGGTCACACGCTCGGAGAATGTGCAGGAACGCTCATAAAAAGCGGATGCAATTCGGTCAACTGCGCCGTTTTATGTTCGGTAATTATGAGTTGACGACTCTTGAAATCAACATAGCACTGTTATATAATATTGTTATCACTTTAGGTAAATAAACTATAATTTAGTGCGGAGAGTGGAGTTTTGGTCGAGTGGATAGATTGCGATAATTCAAAGGTTTAGTGC
>JBJEOX010000414.1:0-4749 GCA_051880935.1 Ruminococcus sp. | reverse complement strand
TTTATAATTCGGGCAACCGATTTATCCAACCAATCCGATTTTTCCACTCGATTTGCGTGCCGAGGCACTCGGCTAAATTATGGTTTAGCCTGCTAAAAGTGATGACCATATAAAATAATACATAATTTAAAATTTATCTTTCCTGAAAGGGAACATCATAAGGCAAATCCTTGCCCGCTTAATATAGGGCAGGGATTTGCTTTTTATGTTCCTTAAGCCTTTTAAATTCCGTTTTTTGCCTTTAATAATAAAATGTATAAAATAAATAAAAAAATAAGTCTAATTATGTTGACGTATACCAATTATTGTGATGATATATATTAATATATCAAATTATAAGAAAAATTTTTATGAAAATTGTTAAATTGTTTCTGAAATCTAATTAAAAGCTAAAAATTTTTTTGCTCATTTTGAGGCTTTGCAGGGAATTGTATATGAATTGTTGTCCTATAATCCGCAGTCAGGTACTGAAATTCGCGATAAAAGATTCATTGACGCAAAACAAGTTTAAATGTTTCTGTTTTCCGATTTGACAGGAAGGTATCATATTGAGAACAAAATGCTTGTTTATGACAGCTTTTTTCGGTAGAAAATACGCTCATCTGACGACAGGATTATTGATGCAATTTGCTTATCAGTCAAAAATAATCCGGAAATTGAAAAAATCGACAGAAATGTAATATTTTTTGCGAGGTTTGCGAAAAACACTTCTTACAGAGTGTTATATATAAAAATGAACGCTCCGATTGTTGTTCATCAAACGAACGAAACAGGTTTTGTATCGTTCAGAAATCCCTTTGAACAGGAGTTCTGCGACGGAATAATCAAAAACTTCAAAAATAAATATGAAACTTTTTACGGAAAACCTACACAACCGAGGTTAAGCTTAAATGCAAAATGCCGTTGGAAAGCAGTAAAATTCAATGGGCCTCGGAACAATTTCGGAGTATAAAAATAAGGAGGATCAGATTTGAATTACAGTTTTTGCAAGGAGTACACACTGCTTCCGCAGTCTCCGATTATCCATTTTCAACATTATCAGAAGGGCGCAACTCTGCGTGCAACCGAGGTGAAGCCAAAGCTTGATAAATACATAATCAAGCGTTACTTAAAGCAGGAAGGTAAACCTATTCCCGATGAATGGAAAAACAAAAAATCCCCGAACGCTTTAAACTACAAGCTGAAAATAGTTTGCGAAAATCCGCAGATTGTCGAGCTTGGCAGAAAAACCAATTATGATATTTTTTACGCAAATATGGGTAATAAATCCGATGGAAAGAAAACATACGAAGATTTTAAAAAGGGTATTTTTGCGAACAACAAATTAACGGTTATTTGCCATATCCCCGATTTGCTTAAATTTATTAACAAAATAATCGGCGACTTTTTTGTAGTTTCAAATTTCGGAACAATGCAGGACAAGGGCTTCGGTTGTTATCTCGTAAAAGACAGAAAGCATACTCCAAGTCAGATTGCAGAACTTCTGACAGATGAATACGGAGCATCAACGTGCTATTCATTCGAAGTAGAGAAAAAAGAACAAATTTTTAAAGATATAAAGAAAATACACGAAATTCTTAAATCAGGTAAAACAGGCAAGAAAAGTAAGTCAGGTAAACTGATTTCACCCAATGTCAGTTCCTTGCTTTATAAATATATGAGTGAAACATACAAAATAAAAAACGAAAAGGAGTGGCTTAAACGCAACTCTTCACAAAATAAAGCATTTTACGTAAGAGCTTTTATGGGAATTTCCGACCATATGGGAAACGTGAGCATTTCTTCAACAAAAACTGCCTCGGAAATAAAAATTGAGCGTGTTCCGTCACCGATATGGTTTGTAGTTTACGAGAATACATTGTATTTTGTCGCAAGAAGAATTCCTGAAAATCTGTACGGAGCCAAATTTAATTTTAGTTCGAAGGATTACAAGCTGAATTCAGGCACGCTTAAGGTACCGGATAAAGAAACTGTCGGAGAAGATTTTATTGACAAATTTCTGGAGTATGCCGTTGCTGAAATAAATCCACCAAAAAATTATGGAAAATTAAAAATCAGAGTAATGGAGGTAGAGGAGTATGGAAAAAAATAAGTACATAGCGGTAACAATCGGTCCGATTTTTGATACAGTCAACTTAGCCTCTTCACTGTCGGCTTTATGGGCGGCAAGCTATATGTTTTCTATGCTCTCCAAGAATATCTGTATTGAGCTTACTAAAAACGGAATCAAAGAGGAAGAAATAATCTCTCCGTTTTATTCCTCGACAAATCCCGAGCTGAACAAAAACGACGGTGTAGGCTTGTTTCACGACAGAATTATTTTCAGAGCCGATAATTTTAAAATTAAGAGCTTTGGAGCAGTAAAGAAAAATGCAATCAGGAAAACAGTTCAGATGTTTGGCTTCAATGATGAAGAGCTTAAGTATTTTAACAGATACTTTCTTGTTTCGGCTTTCGAATATTACTCCGACAATCCTGTTATTGACAGCTCAAAGGCACTTGACAGTCTGGAGCTGTCAAAGCCTTTTGCCGAAGAAAAGAACAAAAATCCTCTGCTCACTCTTTTTACCTCCGACAATACTGAACGTAAAAATGAAAAGATTATTAAGCAGATTAATAATCTCGGAATAACCGACTGGCAGTTATTCAAAGACAACAAAAAGGGCGTATGTACGATTGAGGACCTTGCCTCAAGGAATATTCCCGAAAAGCTGAAAAAGCAATACAAGAAATACAAATATTACGCAATTGTTCGCTCTGACGGCGACAGAATGGGCAGTATAATCTCATCGCTTAAAAACGACGGAGAAATTCATAGCTTTTCTAAGAACTGTCTTGACTATTGCTCGAAAATTTCCGAGCTGGTACATAAGGATTATGACGGCATCACCATTTATTCGGGCGGAGATGATTTGCTCGCTCTGCTCCCTGTTGAAAACGGCGACTGCAAGACAATCTTTGATTTTGTCAAGGACGCAAATAAAGTGTTCAAAAAATCCTTTGAGGAATACAAGGGCGCAGGAGCGTCGCTTTCCTTCGGAATTTTTGTTTCATACGTTAAATATCCTCTCTATGAGGCTCTTGAACAGTCGGCAAAGCTTCTTTTCGGCGTAGCCAAGGAACGCAAAAACGCTGTTGCCGTTCACTTTCAGAAACACGCAGGACAGTCTGAGGGCTTGCTGATATCCAACGACAGCTTAGAAAGCTTTATCAGGCTGCACAAAAAAATTACGGAGGGCAAGGCTGAAAACAAAAGTGAGATTCTGCTTTCTTCAATGCATAAGCTTACATTGTTTTCCGATATATTCAACAGTGCGGAAAATTCAAAAGAAATTCAGAACGTTTTCAAAAATACCTTTGACGCTGACGCTCACATTGGAAACAACTTTTTAAGCGCTGTCCTGCCTGAATTTTTCTCGGGACTGAAAACAAAAAGTATTAATATTTATCCGATAACCGATGACGGTGTGGCTTTTAACAAAAATGACTGTGTACTTACAATGACGTATGTATTAAGAATAATTAAATTTTTCACGGAAAGCGCAGGTGAAACGTAATGAAAAGCTATCTTGTAAAGCTTTCTCCGCAGGAGCCGTATTTTTTCGGCAATGAAAAGACCTTCAAGTTTGAAAAGGAAGAAAATCAGGGGCAGATGGGCAACAGCTATTTTATAAGAAGCGAACGCACCCCCTTGCAGACTACTCTGGTCGGAATGATGCGATACATTCTTATGCCGTTTAAGGATTTCAGGCATCACGAGGAAAACGCTCCCGTTATCGGACGTGAGAGCTTTAAAATCACTGCCGAAAATCAGAACTTCGGAGTAATAAAGAAGATTTCGCCTCTGTTTATTATGAAAGGCAGCGACAAATATGTAGTAACCCCGTTTGACTGCATTTCAAAAACAGACGGCAAATATAATAAGGTTTATACGCCTTTTACAAAATATACTGAAATTACCACCGACAGCGGCAAAAAAAGATATGCAGAAGAGTTTGACGTCAAGGCTGGAATTGCAGACAGCTATGTAAGGCTGTCGGACAGAACTCTTGTTCAGGCTTGTGAAATTTTCGGAACGGAAACAAGGGTAGGAATCAAAAAGGTAACAGAGGGCAAGAATGAAAAGGCTTTCTTCAAAAAGGAGTACTGCTGCCTTAAGGATGACTATATTTTTGCTTTCTATGTTGAGCTTGACGACAGCGCAAGGCTTCCCGAAAATATGAAAACCGAGGTTCCTATCGGTCAGGGCAAGTCGCTTTTCAGCGTAGAGTTTGTTGAGCAGGAAAATACAATCGGAAAGGAAGTTTCAGAAATCCTGCCTGACGGTATTTCATATTGCTTAAGCGACGTGTTTGTCAATTCAGAAATTTACAACTGCTGTGAATTTGCCGTAACGGCTACAAGAGATTACAGAGCCTACGAAACAACAAAGGACGGAAAGGTCAGAAAGGATTCAACGCTCTGGAAGCTGATTAAGGCAGGAAGCGTATTTATTGTGTCTGACCGTGAAAAATTCAGCACTCTGACAGAAAACGCAAACTGCAAAACAGCAGGCTTTAATTATATAGCAGATAATAAGGAGGTATAGAAATGTCCGTAAATATTTATAAAATAGAATGTCTTACAAATCTTCACGTTGGTTCGGGAGATGTAAATTATAATATAATTGACAACGAGGTTGAAAGAGACGCTGTAACAGGTTATCCTGTCGTTCATGCGTCAGGCTTGAAGGGTGCGCTCAGAGAGCAT
>JBJEOX010000413.1:0-4770 GCA_051880935.1 Ruminococcus sp. | reverse complement strand
ACACCGCAGGCTCTTTGTGACAGCGCACTTTACCACGCTTCACTGCTTGAAAAATTTGATTTTAACGATATTGTGCTTTCAATGAAAAGCTCAACCGTTTCAACAATGGTAAAGGCTTATGAGCTTGCATCTCAGCAGTGCGACTATCCGCTCCATCTCGGCGTTACCGAGGCAGGAACAGAGCGTATGGGTATTATTAAATCCTCAGCCGGCATAGGCTCACTTTTATTGCACGGTATCGGAGATACAATCCGAGTATCGCTAACAGCTGACCCGGTAAAAGAAGTTTATGCAGCTTACGATATTTTGAAGGCGCTTGATATCCGTAAAAGCGGAGTTCAGTTTGTGTCATGTCCGACCTGTGGACGTACAAGAATTGATCTTGTAAAGATTGCAGGTGAGGTAGAGGACAGACTAAAGGACTGCAAAAAGAACATTAAGGTAGCCGTTATGGGCTGCGTTGTTAACGGTCCCGGAGAAGCAAAAGAAGCCGATATAGGCATAGCAGGCGGCGACGGCTGCGGACTTGTTTTCAAAAAAGGCGAAATAATCTGCAAAGTGCCCGAGGATAAGCTCGTTGACGCACTTGTTGAAGAAATTGAAAAGCTCCCCTAATTAATATATATATTTATTTCCTTTGGTCGGTGTACCGGAATAAGGTCATTTTATTATTTATAATATGTAAATCGACAAATAAAGGAGATTAAATATGAATGACAGTAAAAATAATAATTTATATCCCGGCAGAAGGAATTATATGAAAACTATAGGCGAAGTGTTCAGTTCGCTGTTTGGTACTGCTGATTTTTCGCAGGCAGTATCAAACGGCGTAATTACAAGATTAAATATTGCAACAGAAGCCCGTTCGGTTACCCTTTGGGTAAATTTCGACGGGCTTGTTGAGCGTAATGTGCTTTTTGATGCGGAAAACGCAATAGCGAAAATTTTAAAGGTATCATCAGTTGTTATTAACCCCCATTTTCCGTCGGAGCTTTTTTCAGCTGCTTATTTCCCTCAGCTTTACATAGCAATCAAGCGTGAAATTCCCAGCATTAACGGAACGCTCAATAATGCAGAAGTAAAGTTTGAGGATAACACTCTTACAATGAATCTGTTAAACGGCGGCAAAAGTCTGCTTGATGCAAAAGGCTTTGATAAGGCTCTTAAAAATTTAATTGCTGAAGAGTTTGATTTGCATATAAATGTAGCTTATAGCGGAACCTTGGAAGTTGAAGCCGACAGCTCTGAATACCGTGACGCTATTAAAAGCGCCGAGGAGCAGGTTCAGCGTGAAAATCTTGCAAAAGCGGCTGATTTTTACCGTGAAGAGGCTGAAAATTCCTCAGAAATTAAAGAGAAGAAGTTTGAAAATACTACAAGTGAAATAGAAATCCGAGAGGGAAAATTTGCAACTCCGCAGATTATTCAGTCCTCGATCCGTCCTCTTTACGGCAGAAGCATAAGAGGAAAAATGATACCGATAAGCTCAATTGCCGGAGATTCTGGCAGGGTAGTAATCTGGGGCGATGTTTTCGACCTTGAAAAGCGTGTCACAAAATCAGGCGACAAAAATATTTTTACGATTGATATAACCGACTACACAGGCTCTACAACCGTAAAAGTATTTAACACAATTCAGGAGTCTGCCTCTGTTGATTCAATCCGTAAGGGCGATACTATTGCCGTAATGGGTGACGTGGAATACGATAAATACGCAGGCGAGCTTGTGGTAAATGCTCGTTCAATCGGTACTGCTCAAAAGGTCAAGGTGGTTGACAAAGCTGAGAAAAAGCGTGTCGAACTTCATCTCCATACAAATATGTCGCAGATGGACGCAGTAACCTCAGCAGGCGACCTTGTCAATCGTGCATATCAGTGGGGACACAAAGCTGTTGCAATTACAGACCACGGTGTCGCACAGGCGTTTCCCGATGCAATGAAAGCGGCAGATAAAATTAATAAAGACGAAGAAAAAATAAAGGTTATCTATGGAATGGAAGCCTATTTTATGGACGACCTTGTTGAGTCGGTGAGAGGTGAAGCTGACACTCCGCTTGACGGAACATTCATCTGCTTTGATATTGAGACGACGGGACTTTCGGCTTCTCGTGACAAAATCACCGAAATAGGTGCAGTTAAGGTTGTTAACGGTGAAATTACCGATACTTTTTCAACCTTTGCAAATCCCGAAATGCCTATACCGCAAAAGATTACTCAGCTTACGGGTATAACCGACGATATGGTAAAGGACGCTCCTTCCCAGAGTGAGGCTGTTTCAGCATTCCTTGAATTTGCAGGAGATTGCGTGCTTGTTGCTCACAATGCACCCTTTGATACTTCCTTTATCCGCAATGCCTGTGAGAATATGGGCAGGGAGTATAATTACACCTCAATTGATACCGTTGCAATTTCCCGTGCAATCCTGCCCGACATCAAGAACTGCAAGCTTGATACCGTAGCAAAATACTTGCGTCTGGGCGATTTTAACCACCACAGGGCAACCGACGATGCTGAAATTCTTGCAAAAATCTTTATCAGTCTTTGCCGGCGTTTAAAAGATGATTATAGCATAACAAAGACCAATGAAATAAATACAAAAATAGCGGGCGGTGATTTTAAGAAATTACCGACGTATCACCAGATAATTCTTGTAAAGAATAAAACCGGACTTAAAAATTTATACAGATTAATTTCATACGCTCATCTTGACTATTTTTACAAAAAGCCGAGAATACCAAAGAGCGAGCTTGTAAAGTACCGAGAGGGACTCATAATCGGCTCAGCCTGTTGTGCAGGACAGCTTTACGAGAGTATTTTGTCAGGCAAGCCTTGGGCAGAGCTTAAGCAGATAGCTTCTTTCTACGACTATCTTGAAATTCAGCCAACCGGCAACAATGCCTTTCTAATCAGAGAAGGCAGATTTGAAACAGAAGAAGAACTGCACGAAATTGACCGCACAATAATTAAACTTGCAAAAGAACTCGGAAAGCCTGTTTGTGCAACCTGCGACGTTCATTTTATGGACCCGACAGATTCAGATTTCAGAAAAATTCTTATGGCTGGTCAGGGCTTCAAAGACGCAGAAGAGCAGGCACCTCTTTATTTCAGAACAACCGCCGAAATGCTCAAGGAGTTTGAGTGGCTCGGCAAGGATAAGGCTTACGAGTATGTGGTTGAAAACCCAAATAAAATTGCCGATATGTGCGAAAGCGTACGTCCTATTCCAAAGGGAACTTTCCCTCCGAACATTGAAGGAGCACAGGAACAGCTTATAGATATTACATGGAAAAGAGCAAAGGAAAAATACGGCGACCCACTACCCGATATAGTAAAGGCTCGACTTGACAAGGAGCTTAATTCAATCACAACCTACGGCTTCTCGGTGCTCTATATGACTGCACAAAAGCTTGTAGCCGACCGTGAGGCTCACGGTTATCTTGTAGGCTCACGAGGCTCGGTAGGCTCATCGTTTGTTGCTACAATGTCTGGTATTTCCGAGGTTAACCCTCTTTGTCCGCACTATATATGTCCGAATTGTAAGCACAGTGAATTTATCACTGACGGCAGCTACGGCTCAGGATTTGATTTGCCGCCAAAGGATTGTCCCGAGTGCGGCACAAGAATGGATCAGGACGGTCACGAAATTCCGTTTGAAACCTTCCTCGGTTTCAAAGGCGATAAGGTTCCGGATATCGACCTTAACTTCAGCGGCGAGTATCAGTCAAAATCCCACCGCTACACAGAAGAATTGTTCGGAAAAAATAACGTGTTCAAAGCAGGTACAATCGCAACTGTTGCTGAAAAAACAGCAATCGGATTTGTCAAAAAGTACGCGCAGGAACGTGGACTTACTATGCACAAGGCAGAGGAAAAACGCCTTGCAATAGGTTGTACGGGTGTTAAGCGCACCACAGGTCAGCACCCCGGAGGAATGGTTGTTGTACCGAGAACGAATGATGTTTACGACTTCTGTCCTGTTCAGCACCCTGCAAACGACGTTAATTCCGACAATATCACAACACACTTTGACTTCCATTCAATTCACGATACTATCACTAAGCTTGACGAGCTCGGACACGATGTTCCGACGATTTATCACTATCTTGAAATGTTTACGGGAATCCCCGTAATGAAGGTTTCAATGAGTGACCCCGAGGTTATGTCACTGTTTACTTCTCCGAAGGCACTCGGTGTTACGGAAGAAGATATCGACTCAAAAACCGGTACTTTCAGCCTTCCCGAATGTGGTACAGCCTTTGTAAGAGGAATGTTGATTGAAGCGCAGCCCAAAACCTTTTCCGACTTGCTTCAGATTGCAGGACTCTCACACGGTACAGACGTATGGCTCGGCAATGCACAGGAGCTTATCCACAACGGAACGTGCACAATTTCGGAGGTTATCGGTACACGTGATTCCATTATGACCTACTTAATGCACAAGGGTCTTGAACCCGGTATGGCGTTTAAAATTATGGAAATTGTCCGTAAGGGTAACGCTACAAAGCTTCTTACAGAAGAGCACTTCAAGGCTATGCGTGAGCACAATGTTCCCGAATGGTACATTGATTCCTGTATGAAGATTAAATATATGTTCCCTAAAGCTCACGCAGCGGCATATATGATTGCCACACTTCGACTTGGCTGGTACAAGGTTCATAAGCCTGCCGAGTATTATGCGGCTTATTTTACCGTTCGAAGCGAAAACCTTGACGGTGCTGTTGCAATGAAAGGTCATAAAGCAGTAAGAGATAAGATGAATCAGATAAAGCA
>JBJEOX010000412.1:0-4790 GCA_051880935.1 Ruminococcus sp. | reverse complement strand
ATTCCCGATAGTGTAACAACGGTTGGCGAAGGAGCTTTTATGGATTGCCCGAGTATTACAAAAATTTCTGTTCCTGCATCAGTCAACAGTATAGGGTTTGGAGCATTTGGCATAACAAACGATTTCGGAACTTATTATAAATATAAAGACTTTGCAATAGTCGGTATTAAGGGCAGTGCTGCTGAGCATTATGCAAAATCATACGGTATGAATTTTATAGACGGCAGTACAGCAAAATCCGTAAGCCTGAATCGTTCATCGCTTACTCTCGGTGTGGGCGAGGTTTATACATTGATTAAGAGCGTTAATCCCACCGTAGCAGGAGGAGCTTGTAAATGGTCAAGCAGTAATACATCAATAGCAACCGTTAACAGCAACGGTACGGTTACTGCTAAAAAATCCGGTACAGCTACAATAACTGTTAAAACAGCAAACGGCCTTTCAAAATCCTGCACTGTAACCGTGAAAGCCGCACCGTCAAGCATTAAGGTAAGCACAAATAATCTGACTTTAGGTGTGGGCGAGGAATTTATAATTTCCGAAAGTACGAATTCCGGCTCATACGCATGGAAGTTTAATTGGAGCAGTTCAAATACAAAGGTTGCTACTGTAACAAAAACAAGCGGAAACAAGGCGAAAATCATTGCCAAAGGAACAGGTACTGCCGACATTACCGTAAAAACCTACAACGGCAAGACTGCAACCTGTAAGGTGACTGTAAAATCAGCTCCGACGAGTGTTACGCTGAGTAATTCAAGCATAATTCTCGGCAAGGGAGAAACATTTATAATTTCTCAGAATTCAAACAGCGGTTCTTATGCAAAAAACTTTACCTGGTCAAGCAGTAATTCAAATGTTGCCACAATTGAAAAGACAAGCGGTAACAAAGCAAAAATAACCGCTAAATCAAACGGTACTGCAACAATTACAATTAAAACTTATAACGGAAAAACTGCAACGTGCAAAGTAACTGTCAAGAATGCTCCGACAAGCGTAAAGACAAATCCTGCAAGCGTAACACTTGGGGTCGGTGAAACATATACAATTTCCGAAAGCACCAACAGCGGCTCTTACGCAAATGCAGAAAACCTCAAGTGGAGCAGTACAAATACCTCTGTTGCAACGGTGACAAAGGGCAGCGGAAATAAAGCTCAGATAGTTGCCAAGGGCGTCGGTACGGCGTATGTGAAGATTACGCTGTACAACGGCAAAACCGCACAATGTAAAGTGACTGTAAAGCCTGCGCCGACAAGCGTTAAATTGAGTACTCCCGAACTCACACTAAAAACAGGTGGTGAATTTGTTATTTCCGAGTCAACAAACAGCGGTTCATACGCAAATTCAGCAAACCTGAAATGGGAAAGCTCAGATTCAAATATTGCAACCGTAACTAAGCTTGAAGCAAACAAAGCTAAAATTACGGCAAATGAAACAGGCGTTGCAGAAATAAAACTTACAACCTATAACGGTAAAGTATCATACTGCACAGTATATGTAAACACGACAAAAGACGATATACCGAAAGATGACGTTCAGATTGAATCGTCACCGATGATTATAGAAGATGAAACTGAAATAATCAAAGAAACAATACCGGCAGAAATAAAAGAATAAAAAATAAGCCGCTGAAAATGATAAGCTTCATTTTCTGCGGCAATTTTTTATATTTACAGGAAACTGCTACATATTTATAGCGGAAAACAGGATTTACCAATATCAATTTAACTTACTTAATTGCGTGTCGAGTCAACCGACTATTTCTGAGTAACGGTATAAATCTTATATCCGTCAATTTCAGATATCTGATTATAGCTTACAGCTTTACCTTCTTCTGCGTATTTTAAAGTGAAGTAACGCTCTTTTCTGAAGGTGATATTTTTGTCTATGACATAAATTTTATTATATGTCAGAACAGCTTCGTAGATATTCTCAGACATACTGCGTTTGCGTAATTCCTCGTTGTTATGAAAATATCCGAATCCGTCAACATTTTCAAGAAATCCCTTACGGAACCCCCAAAGTGGGTGAATGTAGTTTTCAGTATATTTCATATACTCGTTGGCAGTATTAGGGTCGAGAACGTAATATCTGTCAGGGTGTCTGTCAATTTCTGCAAAAAGACTCTGAGGACTGTCACTTTCCTTAATCGGGTTAGCAGTGTACTGAAATACCATACTGTAGCAAAGGAAAAGACAAATAACGCAAATTCCCGAAATAAAGATATAGCTGTTTTTCATTCTCATAACAGGAGGATTTTTATGCGGTCTTGTCTGTTCAAAATTAAACGAGTACATCAGGAAAACGTACATCATCAGCCATATTCCGTAAATCAGGTAGGTTTCTCCCGAAAACAGATAACGCAGTAATACGCTTGCAACAAGACCTGTTGCAACATAAAGGAAGGGGAAAAACGTAAAGCGTCGCTTGTGAAAAACAATAAAAATAACAGATAACGCTAAAAATACAAGATAAATTATTGCGTAACAGTCAAAAGAAGCAAGGTGATATGAAATATCGGTAAAAATATTGCCTGTTACAAATAATATAGTTTTACTGTTTTCTTTCTGCTGAATGTCCGAAATAAGCTTCAGCGTTGCAGTGCTCAGGGAATTATTCTCGTCAATGTAACCGCTTTTCAAAAGCTCATATTCATTTTCTGTTGTAATTCCAACGCTTTTGAGTTCAGATTTGTGATCCGCAAAATTTGGATAAGGCAGGGTAGATATCGAGTCGGTAACCTGCTCATATTCATAGTAGCTTGCAGCTTCTTCTGTAGCGTGATTAACCGAATAAGAGTATTGATTAAGTCCCGATACAAGAAGTGTTATAAGTGCAAAAACAATCAGAAACGGTCTGAAATACCAGAAAAATTTGCGAAATGCAATTTTATACTTCCTCTTAGAAATCATATCGCCTATAAAAAATGCAACGGCAAACGCAAGACCTATGAAGAAGTATTTATAATCAAAGAATGAACCGAATGCAACTTCTGCCGCACCAATCCAGCAGGGAAGATTATAGCGTTTGTTGTTAATCGAATTCAGCAAAAGCAGAAATCCTGCCGTAACAAGCAAAGCCGCTGTTTTACTGCTGTGGATATCGGCGTAGTGATTCAGGGCAAAAAGAATATTAATCAGAAAAGTAATAATAGCAGATTTCCTTTTGCTGTACTTGTCGGCAAAAACGAAGGTAATTGAAACAAATGCGCTGAAAGACAGCAGAATTTGTGCAAGCACAAAGCAGTTAAATCCTTCAAAAACATACTGAATTGAGCCGATTAAAGTTGAAAGTATGTAATTTATCGAACTGCTGTAGTAAAAATGCTGATTACAAATATACAGTGAATGGTAAAAGTCCTTGTTGCTGTCGTAGGAAAATGTAGTTACCTCAATGCAGAATAACATAATTATAACATTTATTACGACAGCAAAAAACAAATTACTTTTCAGTATATTCAGAATTTTTTCTTTCATAAATTACTTACTCCCGTGTGTAAATTTGCTTTAAAATCAATAAAATTTATCTCAAACCTCTGCTTTTCTGTTCATCAATCATAAGCTGAAGATTAGCCTGCTCATAATTGTTGAAGGTCACATTTTTGGAAAATTCCTCAGAAGTATACTTAGGTGTATACCATGATTTTGAATTAAAGTAGCTTGAAAGCGCAGAATCCTTGAAAATTCTTCCTCTTCTTGCATAAATTTCATTCAAAGCGAGATTAAGATTATTGTCGCTGAGTGCAGACACATCAGACTTGCTTAAATATGAAGAAGAGCTGTTTGCGAAAATATAGCTGTTGTCAGTACCGCCTGACTGGCTTTGCTGAGCTTTTGTCGCCTGAACAGGTGCTTCTGTCGGAGCAACTGTAGTTTCAGGCTCAATTAAACCAAGTGAAATATCAAGCGTTACAACAGTACCGTTTTTAGCAATACTATCACCCGACGGTGACTGAGCAATTACATATCCCTCGGGCCAGTCCTCACTGTATTCATATTCGCCGATTTCAACAGTAAAGCCTTCCTGTTCAAGCAGTTTCTTTGCGTAGCTGTAGCCGTAACCGACAACAGGGGTAACAGTTTTATCGACAGCGACAGTGGTCGGTGCAACTGTCGTAGGCGGAACAGTAGTTGTTTTTTCTGTTGTACTCTGAACAGTTGTTTCAATTTCCGTAGGAGCAGTTGTCGCTTTGTTGTCGTTATTTTTGCCGAGACCGCCAATAATACAGTATGCGATAAATCCCAGAGCGGCAAGAGTTACTATAACACAAATAGTAATTATTACTGCGTTTTTCTTACCTTTTGGTGAATCGGATTTGTCATCGTCGGTAAAATCATCAGTTTCAAAAATATTGAGCTCTTTGTCGTTTTCAACATCGTATTCAGATGAAGTATCTTTTTCAGGGCTTTTCTTCTCTACAGGCTCAGAATCCTCGAAAAAGTCACCGTAATCTTTTTCCTTTGCCTGCTCCTGAAAGCTTTTTGCCTTTTTCTGAACTTCATAGGTTTCAAAAACTCTGTTGTCAATTTCAAAATCATCTTGTACAGTGCTGTTTGAATCAGATAAGATTTCCTTTGACGCTTCATCATTGTTATTTACATTTTCAGTAATTTGCTCATTGTGAATTTCCGACTCTTCAGATTTATTGTCATCAACTTCCGATTCGTTATTTGAGCTGTCGTTTACTTCGGTAACTTCTTCAATTTCAACAAATTCGTTTTCATTCTCAGTCGGTGACTCTTCAAAAGAATTTGTATTTTCAGCCTCGTTGCCGGTGATTTCTTCAACCTCAT
>JBJEOX010000411.1:0-4826 GCA_051880935.1 Ruminococcus sp. | reverse complement strand
GTGCTTGCAACCGACGACGGAAGCGCAGGCGTTCACGGCTTTGTAACCGATATTTTAAAGGAAAAAATCAACGAATTCGACGAGGTTTGTGCCTGCGGTCCCACTCCTATGCTCAAGGCTGTTGCAGCAGTTTGTAAGGAAAACAACAAGCCGTGCCGGATTTCTCTTGAGGAGAGAATGGCCTGCGGAATCGGTGCCTGTCTTGTGTGCGCCGTAAAGGTAAGAAAAAACGGTGAGGAGATTATGCAGCACGTCTGCAAAAACGGCCCCGTATTCAATGCAGAGGAGGTTGTATTTTAATGGCTGATTTATCTGTAAAAATTGCAGGAGTAGAATTTAACAATCCGCTGATTGCCGCTTCGGGCACTTTCGGCTTCGGCCGTGAATACGGTGAATTTTATCCGCTAGAAAAGCTCGGCGGAATTTCGTGCAAGGGTATTACACTCAAACGCCGTGACGGCAACCCTGTTCCCAGAGTTGCGGAAACTCCGTCAGGTATGCTAAACGCAGTCGGCTTGCAAAATCCGGGTGTTGACGTGTTCATCAAGGAGGACTTGCCTTGGCTTAAACAGCAGAACACCGTTGTTATCGCAAACATCGCAGGCAACACTCCCGAGGAATACTGCGAAATGGCTGAAAAGCTCAGCGACACCGACATTGATATGATTGAGATGAACATTTCCTGCCCCAACGTAAAGAGCGGCGGCGTTCAGTTCGGAACAAGCTGTGAGTCCGTAGGTGCAATCACAGCCGCAGTGCGCAGACATTGCACAAAGCCGCTTATCGTTAAATTAAGCCCCAACGTAACCGACATTGTTTCAATCGCAAAGTCGGCTGAGGCAAGCGGCGCAGACGCAATTTCAATGATAAACACCCTTACGGGAATGAGAATTGACATCAACACACGCCGTCCTATTATCCGCAACAATACGGGCGGAATGAGCGGTCCTGCAATTTTCCCCGTTGCTGTAAGAATGGTGTGGCAGGTTGCAAGTGCCGTTAAAATTCCGATAATCGGAATGGGCGGAATTTCAACGTGGCAGGACGCTGTTGAAATGCTGATTGCAGGTGCTTCTGCTCTGCAAATCGGAACTGTGTTCTTTTCCGACCCGTACGCACCGATTAAAATTAACGAGGGAATCAACCGTTTCCTTGACGAAAACGGCTTGAAAAACGTTACTGAGCTGACAGGAACAATCAAACCTTGGTAATTTACCTGTTTAAAAATGCATATTAATAAAATAAAAGTCCATAATAATCTCTCGGAGGGATTATTATGGACTTTTGGCATGCTCTGATTACCGCACCCGTATCACTGCTTGTTTTATTCATATTGTCAAAGCTAATCGGCAACAAGCAGATGGCTAACCTGAATTTGTTTGACTACATCAACGGAATTACAATCGGTTCAATTGCCGCCGAAATGGCAACAAACGGCTTTGATGAATTTTTCGACTGCCTTATTGCGCTGATAATTTATGCGGCTGTAGTAATCCTGCTGTCCTACCTTTCACAGAAATCAATCGCTTTAAGACGATTTTTTACAGGCAAAACCATAGTGCTTTACGACAAGGGCAAAATTTACAAGAAAAACCTTATGACGGCAAAAATTGATATGAACGAATTTCTTTCAATGCTCCGCAACAAGGGTTATTTCTGCCTTGAGGACATTGAAACAGCTTACCTTGAACAGAACGGTCAGCTATCGGTACTTGTCAAAAGCAACAAGAGTCCCGTCACTCCTTTCGATATGAAAATCAGAGTAAACCGTACACGCCCCGAAGTCGTTGTAATTTCGGACGGCAAGGTGTTTGAGAAAAACCTCAAAAGCACAGGCAACAATACCGACTGGCTTAACCGACAGCTCAAAATCAAAGGACAAAAGCAAAAGGATATTTTCCTTGCGGTGTGCGACGGCGACAACAACCTGAAAATCTATGAAATTTCCGACAAGCGTGACACCAACGACCCGTTTGAATAATCATCATTTTTGTCAAAAAACAAATCGTTTTTGCAAACGCTATTGACATAAATTCAATTTACCTTAAAATGGAATAATAGCAGTATCAAAAGTATTATTAGTATCCGACAAAACAGACGGGAGTTTTTGCCGATGATTCCAACGCAGGTTTCTGAAGCTTTCAGAAGCGCATTTGAAAACTTTTTTGCGGACAAGGAGATAAAATGGTGCGGCGGCTGTTTTGCAGGTTACAAAAACGGCCTGGTTTCCTATGTAGAATTGATTGAAACGCATAATCAGCAAGGTGAAGATATTGATATAATTTACCGTGTTCTGCCCGACTTTTATGTTGACGAAGATACAATCTCGGGAAGTAAAAATTGTCTGTACACTTTCAGAATGATTGCTGACAGTCTGAACATACCCGTTGACTGCGGATTGGATAATTCCGAAAGCTTTTTTGAAATATGCCTTGATATTTTAAAATCGGAGTATGACAGGCTGTTTTTCTACAGCTCTGTTGAGGACTACGCTCAGCGAATGATTTACAACTGCAATCTGCTGATTGAATATGCAGGCAAGAACAACGAGTTTTCAAACATTTACGGTGAATTCCCGAATATGGACTTTACAAATCTTGCTTATTATTATCTTAAGCATAAGGGAAACGAGCAATGCGGCACCCTGATTATGAATCTGATAAGCGCATACAAAATTCTGCTTTATGACAAAATGAAGCACGGCAATATTGCAGAGCTTAAAGAAAAACTTAACGACTCAGAACAGCAAAAGCTTGAGAGCTTATTTGAAAATTACGGCAGGCTCACGCATTTTGCCGAGGCTATGCTTGAAAACAATATCCGCTTTTTTGCCGAAACCGAAAAAGATTTTGAGCTTAAAAGACTGCTCGGCAGAGATTACATACGTAAATTATTAAAATAATTTTTCATACTGAACGGACGGCAAAAACCTTCCGTTTTTTGCTCTTCTAAATCACCGCCGAAATTCATATTAGTATAATATCGGGATAATCTGTCCCGACAAACTACAGTGTTTTTCGGTGATGCGTATGAAAAGAGCTTTGTGTGTGTTTATGGGCGTTCTGGTGATTGCAATTTCACTTATGACGCTTTTCGGCGGTCGTGATATAACCGACAGCAACTACATAAAATATGTTGAATTCAACGTTACAAAATCGGCTTTGCAGGCGGCTGTTGACCTTGATATTTCCTCTCAGAGCGAAAAGAACAAGCTTGATTTCATAACTCTGCTTGCCTATCTCGGAGCAAAATACGGCGGTGATTTTACAAAGTATAAGTACTCGGATATGACCGACTTTGCCCGGAAGCTTTCAGACGGCGAAAGCGAGGAAAATCTTACAAAGGATATGCAATACTATTCTTACTATAAAGAGGCGTACGGTGCGGCACTGAACGGAATGGTGGGCGCTTATGAGGAAGAACGTGAGGACGACAGCGGTAATAAGGTTATGGAGCAGAAGTACGGTATACGCTGGTTTTCGCCGATTGCAAAGACCTTCCCCTACTCCTGCTACGATGATTTCGGAGCACTCAGAACCTACGGCTACACCCGACCTCACCTCGGTCACGATATGATGGCGGCAGTCGGAACTCCCGTAATTGCGGTTGAATCGGGAAAAGTTGAATGTATGGGCTGGAACCGCTACGGCGGCTGGAGAATCGGAATACGCTCAGACGACAGCAAGCGTTACTGGTATTACGCACATCTGCGGCAAAACAGACCGTTTGCCGAAAACTTAAAAGAGGGCGATACGGTAAAGGCAGGAGATGTAATCGGCTATGTCGGAAGAACAGGCTACAGCGACACAGAAAACACCAACGGCATAACAGAAAGCCACCTGCATATAGGACTTGAGCTTGTATTTAACGAAAAGCAAAAGGAAAGCGACAACGAAATATGGATTGACATAAGTGCTATAACGAGCGTGCTTGAACAGCACCAGAGCGCAGTTCTGCGCAACAGTGAAACCAAGGAATTTACAAGACAATTTAAATACAATGAAAAATAAAAATTGCAAATAAATGTACAAAACTCAAGAAATGTTGTTCTGATATTGACAAATTTTGCAGACAAGATTATAATTGACCCGAAATATGTAAATATTTCAAATTATATTTATGAGGAGACAGAACAATGAAAAAACTCGCATTATCTATCGTTGCAGTTCTCGTGGCGATAACAACCGTATTTGGTCTTACCGCTTGCGGAGAAGCACCCGAACAGAAGCTTAAAAGCTACATTGAATCCGATACCGTTCAGGAGCAGATCAACTCTATGACAGCTTCATTCGGGTCTGTACTCGACATCGACGTTAAGGCTGATGGTGAAAAGGTAGTATTTGATTTTACTTACAAGACTCAGATTGAAGACACTCTTCTTGACTCAATTAAGAGTCAGCTTGAAACTTCTTTTGATACTTTAGCTTCTACATTTGAAGAATTTGCTAATCAGATTAAGAAAGAAGCAGGAATTGAAAACGCAGCAGTTGTTATCAACATCAACAACGCTGACGGCACAAATATTGTCAATCTTGAGTACAAGGCTACAGAATAATTTACGCAAACTCAAACGGCTGCTGAAAAAGGCAGCCGTTTTTTCTTGCTTTTTTATTGACTATAGCGATTGTATAAGATAAAATAATATAAAGTGAAAAATACTTTATCCGTTTCTAATTCCGGTAAGATAAACTATAATTTAGCCGAGTGCCTCGGCACGCAAATCGAGTGGAAAAATCGGTAGTTTAGGTAAAAACGGTTGCCCGAATTATAAATTGATATATCGGTAACGTTTCGGGACGTGTAGGAACCCGTCCCCTACGAAATTA
>JBJEOX010000410.1:0-4851 GCA_051880935.1 Ruminococcus sp. | reverse complement strand
AAGGTCTGCGCAGTAGTCAGCCCAGTTCTGATAGCCGACAGGTCCGTTAATCTGGAAGATTGTCGGCGGATCTGACTTAGCGATTTCTGATGTGAGAGTTTTCTCGTACTCACCCGAAGCGGCTGTCTTAACCTTAACCTCAATGCCTGTTTCTTCCTTGTACTTCTTTGCAATAGCCTCGTACTTGTCAGCAATTTCGGGCTTGAAGTTTAAGAAGTAAATTGACTTTACGCCTGATGTGTCAGCCTTGCTGCTTGAGCCTGATTCAGAAGCTGAACCTGAATTAGATGAGCCTGAGCCGCCGCATCCTGCAAAAGCTGTAGCCATCATGCAGCCTGCCATTGTAAGGGCGAGGACTTTTTTTGACTTTTTCATTTTAAGAATCTCCTTTAAAAAATATAAGTATTAAGAAATTTTTTGCCGTAACTGCTGAAATATTGCGCAAAACGCATATGTAACCAGCCTCGTAACTGCGGCAACCTTTCCAAGTGTTATCATAACATTATTTTTAAAATTTAGCAATAGGGTTTTTATATGTTTTTTATAAAATTTTTTTAATCTTTATGAAAAATTAGTAATTTTAAAAGGCTTAATGCGGCTTTGTGTAAAAAAAGAATAAATTTTGCAGAAAGTTGTCTGTTTAGGTAAGATGAGCAGTTTGCCAAAAACAAAGCGAAAAATATATGAAATAAAGCAAAAATCCGAACATTTGTATCAAATTGTTAAATTTTATTACAATTAAGTTTCAAAACAAAAAATACCTGAAAAGTAAAATTGCATAAATTCAACCGTTTTGCATTGTATATAATGACGTTTTTACTTTTTAAAGTTTTTAATTATAGAATTTATATATTAAGTATGTTAAAATTTCTTATGTATGGGAAATTTTTCTAAAACCCGTATTCAGAAGTTTTGAAAGGAGATCAAACACATGAAAAGAAAAGGATTACTGAAGTGCTTAAGCACTGTTTTAGTGCTTTGCATGATACTGTCCTGCATTTCTTTCTCATTTGCAACTGCCGGTGCGGCAAGCGTTGGCGAAACAAGCATTGTTTCAGCCTCGTCAACTGCCGCTGACGACAATTTCACATGGGATAATGCGTCAGTATACTTCCTTCTCACCGACCGTTTCAAGAACGGCAACACATCAAACGACCACTCATACAACAGAGGACTTGACCAAAGCGGCAATGTCGTCAGCGGAATTGACACAAGAGGTACATTCCACGGCGGCGACTTTGCAGGCGTAACTCAGGCAATCAACGAGGGATATTTTGACGACCTCGGCGTGAATGCTATCTGGATTTCAGCTCCCTACGAGCAGATTCACGGCTACGTTGTAGGCGACAACACAAGCCCCAGCTACGCTCACTACTCATATCACGGCTACTACGTTCTCGACTACACACAGACCGACGCAAACTTCGGTACTGTCGAGGAGTTCGGAACTCTTGTTGACACTGCTCACGAGCACGGAATCAGGGTTATCCTCGACATCGTTATGAACCACGCAGGCTACAACTCTATCTACGATATGGTCGAGTACGGCTACGGCACAGTTAAATCAGGCTGGGAGAGCGATTATTTCAGTCATCAGAACATTAATAACACAACCTACCACAGTTACATCGACTACGAATCAAGCGCAGCCGACTGGGCAAACTGGTGGGGCGCCGACTGGATTCGCTGCGGCGTTGCAGGCTACACAGCAGGCGGCGGCGACAGCCTTACAATGTGTCTTTCGGGACTTCCCGACTTCAAGACAGATTCATCTGCAACAGTAGGAATCCCCGGCATTTTAAAGACAAAGTGGATTAAGGAAGGCAGACTTTCTCAGGAAACAAGCGAGCTTTCCTCATACCTGAGCAAAACAGGCAAAAAGCAGACCGTTACAAACACCATTTCATACTGGCTTTCAACATGGGTAAGAGATTACGGCGTTGACGGTTTCCGCTGCGATACTGCAAAGCACGTTGACCTTGCTTCGTGGAAAACTCTCAAGGACACCTGCGTTGACGCCCTTAAGGAATGGCGTCAGAACAACCCCTCAAAGCCCGGTGCTGACTGGGACGAGGATTTCTGGATGACAGGCGAGTGCTGGGACCACAACCTCGGCTACGGCTATGACGAGTACTACACACAGGGCGGCTTTGATTCAATGATTAACTTTGAAACTCAGGGCGGCGGCTTGCTTTCAAGCGACAAAATCAAAGGCATTTACAACGGCTACGCAACAGCAATCAATTCAAACGATAACTTCAACCAGCTTTCTTATATTTCATCACACGACTCCACCCTTGCAAGAGGCAACCTTATTTCCACAGGCTCTGCGTTCCTGCTCCTTCCGGGCGGTATTCAGATTTTCTACGGTGATGAAACAAACCGTCCGCTTGTTTCGGGAGTTTCCAACGACGGCAACGGCGGTGCAGGTCACTCACTGCGCAGTGATATGAACTGGGATTCTGCCGACTCAGCCGTACTTGCTCACTGGCAGAAGGTCGGCACATTCAGAAACAACCACGTTTCTATCGGCGCAGGCGACAACATTGACCTTACAACAACCTCGGGCTACGCTTTCGGCAGAACATACAGCAAGAACGGCGTTACCGACAAGGCAGCAGGCTGCATCTACGCAAGCTCAAACACAAGTGTTACAATTGACGTTTCTTCACTCTGGGCAGACGGTCAGTACCTTGTGAACGCATACGACCAGTCATCTGCAACCGTTACAAACGGCAAGGTAACATTCAACAGTGGCGCAAACGGCACAATCCTCATTCAGGAGCCCGACGGCAGACCGCTTATGTCCGTAAAGGGCGAGCCCGAATTCTCGGGCACACAGACTGTTACCGTTTCTCTTGAAGAGTGCACAAGCGCAAAGTGCTCAATCGACGGCGGCAACAAGTTCATCGTTAAGAACGGCGACAGCTTCACAATCGGAAACACTGCTTATGACGGCGACACAATCAAGGTTACTCTTGAGGGTGAAAACGAAAAGGGCAGCGCAAAATCAGAATTTACATTCGTAAAGGTTGCTCAGGGACAGTCAACTACTGACCCCACAACTACTACTCAGCCTGCCGAGAAGGCAAAAATCACAGTAAAGACCTGGGACGGCTCTGCTCCCTATGCTTATGTGTGGACAGGCTCAAGCACAGCTCTCAACGGCTCATGGCCGGGCGCACAGCTTACACAGAAGGATTCCGACGGCAACTACGTTCTCGAGCTTGACACAACGGAAACCTACAACGTAGTTCTCAACAACGGCAGCGGCACACAGAGCGGTGACCTTAAAAACTTAAGCGGTGCTTCTGTTCTTGAGGTTACGGATTCTTCCTACAATTCAAAAATCGTTTCAACAGGTTCATCGGGCGGCGGAAGCACAGAGCCTACCGAGGATTCGGTTGTTATCCACGTTAAGCCCTACAACAGCTCAACAGTTCCCAATATCTACGTATGGGACGACGACAAGACAGAGCACTTAGGTGCTTGGCCGGGAACAAAGCTTTCCGAAAAAGACGAGGACGGCAACTACATTGTTACAATTCCCAACACTTCTTCCGTAAACGCTATTCTCAATCTCGGAAGCGGCAACGGTCAGACAGGCGACATCACAGGCATTACAGGCGAGGTTCTTATCACAGTTACAAACGAGGGCTGTACCTCATACAAGCTTGAAAAGATTGAAACTCCCTTAAGCGGAATGGCTCTTCTTAAGAAAGAAGCAAGAGAGGTTAAGATTTTGACAGCCTCCGACTACACTTCCGCAACATGGAGCGCAGTAAGCTCGCTTATGACCTCAGCCGACGCACTTATTGCACAGGGCGACGCCGCTGATGAAACAGCAATTGCAGAAATGACTGCACAGCTCCAAAGCGCAAAGAGTGCACTTAAGCTTGCACAGCCAAAGCTCACCTACGCAGTTTCGGGCAAGGACACAATCAAAGGTATCTCTGTTCCCGACGCAGACGTAACCGTTACCGTTGGCGGCAAGGACTATAAGGTTAAGTCCGACGACGTAACAGGCGAATTTGTTGCAACAGGCGTTACCGTTACTTCATCTTCAACAATTAAGGTAAGCGTTTCAAGAAACGGACTTTCTGCCGACACTTATTCATACAGTATGTCAAACGGCAACATCGAAAGCGGCGAAATTCCCACTTCTCCGACAGTTCCTGCAACAACTGCACCTGTTACAACAGCGCCTGCAACAACTGCACCTGCAACAACTGCACCCGTTACAACAGTACCGGCAACAACTGCTCCCGTTACTGACGAGCTTAAGGTTACAGCATCATCAAACATTTTCCCGACTGCAACAAAGACCTTCAATAAGGACGAGGGTACATTTACAGTTTCCTACAAGCTCACTTCCGGTATGGACGTTGTTGATACACAGTGGAATCTGACATATGACAACACAAAGCTTGAATACAAAGCTTCCGACAATATGTCGGGCGGAGTACAGACCATTACACCGTCAGCAGGCAAAAATCTTGTATACCAGAATGTAAACAACTGCATCAAGGGCAACTTCTCAACCTTAAATCTTGTTCCGTTTGACAATAATGCAGATTTTGTTTCAGTAACATTCAACATTATCGGAACAGGCGAGGCTGAAATTTACCTTGACCTTGAGGTTCTCAGTCTTGGATATGCAGATTCGTCCGACAATTTCTACCACGCTTCAATCGTTGACTTCAGCCGGATGCAGAATATTTCAAGTATCAAGGGCTTTGAAAACGCTTCCATAAGCACATCAACAACTCTTGACAGCAACATCAGCATTATGTTGGGCGACGTAAACGGCGACGGATACGTCAAGATTGACGACGTAACATACATTCTCAA
>JBJEOX010000409.1:0-4868 GCA_051880935.1 Ruminococcus sp. | reverse complement strand
TTTAACAGCAGTAAAAGAAATCATAAAATACATAAAGAAATAACCGCCCTGTACTGCAATACAAGACGGTTAAACTAAAAATAAATCGTTTATAGCGGAACAGCTCAAACCGTTCCTTTGCATTGTTATTATATCATAATCAAAATTTGCTGTCAATATTACTTACATTCATTTAAAAAACCGCTCGGAAACACCGAACGGTTTAATTTATGCTTTTTTTAAAATGTATCTTACGGCAAAGCGTTTTACCTGTCTTTCTTTCAGCCACAGGTACGCCGCCGAGGAAAGCGCTATCGGTACAAAGCAGAACCACACGCTCATTGTGCCGAGGAATACGCTTGTAACGCACGCAAGCGCAACGCCCGAATGGAAGCTGAGGAGCGTAAGCCAGTAAAATCTCGCCTGCTCGCCCTGCTTTTTATCCCTGTCGATTATGTATCTTGTCAGCGACATAACGGCAATACGCAGGTTGTTCGTTGAGAAAATCGTTGCGCTGACGTATCCTGCCGCCGTTCTGTAGGCGTTCCACTGAATCGGCATTACAAAAAGTATCGGCAGAACTGCGATATAGTGATTGGCAATATTCGGGAACAAGCCGATAATCACTACTGCACAGCTCGTCATAATAAGGCTTATCACTCTTAAATCGTGCTTAATGAATTTCTCTGCAAGCACGCAGAACACGTTGCCCGAAATATATGTAATCAGCGCAAGAAGCAGAAAACTCAGTCCCGAAAAATCTGCGCTGAAAATCTTGCATACAATGTGAATTAAATTTGCCGTCTGGGCGTTTCCGAAAAAGTCGCAGTGATTGAAAATTGCGTAGCCGCCCAGAAATCCGCCGATTGCGCTTGCGGCGTAATGCAACAGCTTTTGCCTTGAAGCTTTTTCGTTCATCAAATTACTTCCTTAATCTTTTTCGAACTTAATTATATCACATTTTTCGACTTTATCAAGGGAAAATATGCAAGGAATATGCGTAAAAAAAGTCCGAAATTCAGTCAAACTGCAACTTCGGACTTTATAACCTGCAATTTTATTCGTCTGCGGATTCTTGAGCTTCTTCTGTTTCTTCCTCAGCTTTGTCAGCTTCGGCAGACTCTGAATCTGCTTCATCTATCCACGATTCATCTTCAGCGGATTCCTCTTTTTCAGCTGTTTCGAGTATATCGGCTTCGATTCCGCCCTCGAGGACTTCGTTTTCTTCAACAATATCCGAGCCCTCAACCTCAAAGCCGCTGAGGAATGTATACGGTACACCGTAGCCGAGTGCAACGCAGGCAAGCGTTACAATCACGTTGAGTCCGCCGTTCTTTGCCGCAAAAATGTCGTGCAGAGGAAGTCCGGGTGCGATAGCGGCAATGATTATATACAGTGACGGAATTACAAGAACAATCAGCGTTACGAGTGAAAAACGCTTGACAGCCTTGCCGTCGCCGACTCTTGTTGCGTAGAAAAGCAGAAGTCCGAAAACAACATAGAGTGCGATTGAAACGATTGAGCCTACGGTAGCGTCAAGAGTGCTTGTAAACTGCGTAAAGAAATGTGCGCATACGATAAATGCAATAATGAGGAATGCCGAGAAAAACAGATTGACAGTTTCTCTTTTATCAGGTTTTTTCAATTTGATAACCTCCGAACATAATTTTTATCTATTCTATCAAGCAAATGTGACAGTTTTGTGAAAACTTCGGGAGCATTTTGTTAATTTGAATATACACATCCACTCTGCATTAAATCGCCTTGCACTTTAACGCAAAGCACGCCCAGCCGTTCTCGATACGTTCTTCGATAATGTCAAAATGCCTGCTTACCGACTGCTTAACCTCGTCGGCTCTGGTGTCGATAATTCCGCTTGTGATATAGACTGCGCCGTCCTTCATAAAGTCACGCACGCCCTCGGACAAAAACATAATAGCGTCGGCAACGATATTTGCAAGCACAATGTCATATTTGCCCTCGACCTTGTCGGTAAAGCTTCCGCAGATTGCAGTGTAGCGGTCGGAAACGCCGTTGATTTCGGCATTCTCGGCGGCTGTTCTTACGGCGGCTTCGTCAATGTCAACGCCGACAGCACTCTCTGCGCCGAGCAAAAGCGTTGCAATTGAGAGTATTCCGCTGCCGCAGCCGACGTCAAGCACCTTGTCGCCCTTTTTCATATACTTCTCGCACATTTCAAGGCAAAGGCGAGTCGTTTCGTGACCGCCCGTACCGAACGCAAGACCGGGGTCGATGTTGAGAACAATTCTTCCGTTTGCGCCGCAGTCGTCACGCCAGCTCGGACGGATGAGCAGTTTTTCGCCGACCTCAATAGGATTGAAATACTTTTTCCAGTTGTTGCGCCAGTCCTCCTCGGCGCAGTCGAGAAGCTCAATCGTGTGCTCAATGCCCTCTGCGTTGTAGCGTTCGGAGAGAAATGCAACCGCCTCCGACGGTGAAACGTCAGGCTCCAGGTAGATATGGACAAAGGCTTGGTTTCTGTCCTTTTGGAGCAAGTCCTCGTCAATCAGGTCGATATGAGCGATGTCCTCGACCTCCTGCTCAAGGTTTGTGTAGTCCTCGATGTATATGCCGTAGGGCACGACAACGTTTGCAATATCGCTTGCTTTGTCGATGTCCTTTGCGTTTACGGCGATTTTTATTTCAGTCCAGTTTTCCATAGGTTTGAGTCCTTAAAAATTAATTAGAAATTCATATTGTAGTGGCGAACTGTGTTCGCCAAATGAATAAATTGTTACACAATTTATTCATAGGGACGTCTGGGAAGCCGTCCCCTACGGATATAAAGGAAACGTTTGTATTATATCCGTAGGTAACAATCCCTGTGTCGTTCCTAACGAAAATACATCTGACACTTATGCAGGAACAACACAGGGGTTGTTCCCTACGCTAAAAATTAAACGTCACCGATATATCAACTTAAAATTCGGGCAACCGTTTTCACCTAAATAACCGATTTTTCCACTCGCTTTGCCTGTAGGGGCTACCCTGCCGAAATGCGTGTCGAGGCACTCGACCGGCTTATTCATTAAACAAATCTTTCAGCTTGTCAAAGAAATTCTTTCTCTTGACGTAATTCTTTTCTGTGGTTGTGCCGTCAAGCTGTTTTATTAGCTCCTTTTGCTTTGCGTTGAGGTTTTTGGGGACTTCAATCGTCATTCTGACGTACTGGTCGCCTCTGCCTCTGCCGCCTAAGTGCGGTATGCCCTTGCCCTTTAGCTTGAACACGTCGCCCGGCTGTGTGCCCTCGTGGATTGTGTATGTCACCTTGCCGTCAAGCGTCGGAACGACAATATCTGCGCCGAGAGCCGCCTGAGCAAAGGTAATAGGCGTATCGCACCACACGTCGTCGCCCCTGCGCTCAAAGAGCGGATGCGGACGGACGTTTACATAAACGTGCAAATCACCGGCAGGTCCGTTGTTGTAGCCTGCGTTACCTCTGCCGCCTACGTTTAAAATCTGCTGGTCCTTAATTCCTGCCGGAATTGTAACGTCAACCGACTTGCTCTTGCGCTGTCTGCCCGAGCCGCCGCATTTGCGGCAGGGATTGTCTATGATTTTGCCCTTGCCGTGACAGGCGTCGCAGGTGCGCTGAGTCTGAACAACACCGAACGGAGTTCTCTGATTTATCGTCACCTTGCCCGAGCCGCCGCAGGCTGAGCAGGTTTTGGGCGAAGAGCCTGCCTGTGCGCCTGTGCCGTGACAGTCGCCGCAGGTTGCAACGCAATTGTAGCTTACGGTCTTTTTGCAGCCCTTTGCCGCCTCTTCAAATGAAATGTAAACGGTAGCCTCAACGTCACTGCCACGCATAGGAGCGTTTGCGTTGTTTGAACGTCTGCCGCCGAAGCCGCCGAAAAAGCTTGAGAATATGTCGTCTATGTCAATGCCCTGACCGAACGGACTGCCGCCGCCTGCGCCTGCACCGAAGTTGGGGTCTACGCCTGCGTGACCGAACTGGTCGTATCGTGCACGTTTGTCCTTGTCGGAAAGCACCTCGTAAGCCTCGTTGACCTCCTTGAACTTTTCCTCACATTCCTTGTCACCCGGATGTAAGTCAGGGTGATATTTTTTGGCACTCTGTCTGTATGCCTTTTTTATTTCATCGTCGCTTGCGCCCTTCTGAACGCCAAGCACCTCGTAATAATCTCTTTTTTCAGCCATAAAATACACTCCCTGATAATTAATTAACAATTAACAATGTACAATTAACAATTAATGTAGGGAACGGTCTTGACCGTTCCGATTACTCATAGGTTTGCAGTCGTTCTGCGGAACAGTCAAGACTGTTCCCTACACTGTTGTGCATTACTATAATGATTATAAAATTTAAAATTCATCTTTACTGCGGACACGGAGTGCGTGTCCCTACGGATGAAAATTAAACGTTTCCGTTATTGCCGTAGGGGACGGCTTCCCAGACGTCCCTATGTATAAATCGTGATACAATTTATACATTTTGGCGAACACAGTTCGCCGCTACACTCATTACCGACACCGCAAAGGAGCTGCTATAATTAACAGCTCCTTTGATTACGTTATATTATACTATAATTAATTGTTGTCGTCAACGTCCTTGAAATCAGCGTCGTAAACATTCGGGTCGCCGCTGTTGTTCGGCTGTGCACCGCCCATATCGGGAGCGCCCTGCTGAGGATTGCCCTGAGGAGCTGCCTGCTGATAGAGCTTTGCAGATACGTCGTAGAGAGCCTTCTGCAAGTCGTCCTTTGCAGCCTTCATCATATCTGCGTCGTCCTTTGAGATTGCCTCTTTAAGAGCAGAAATCTTTGTGTTGAGGGTGTTCTTGTCGTCGCCGGCAAGCTTGTCGCCGCTCTCGTTTACGAGCTTTTCAGCCTGATAAACCATATTCT
>JBJEOX010000408.1:0-4890 GCA_051880935.1 Ruminococcus sp. | reverse complement strand
CCGTCTTGCGCTCCCCGTCGCCCTCGCATATCTCGTCAATGAACCTTTCAAAGCGTTCATTACGTGCGTTTTCGTCATAGTCTGCATTAACGCATTTCGTGAGCAAATCGGCGGCATTATGCGGCTGTTTCTCTCCCGTATTCAGATTATAGGTGCAGTTTTTGCAGTTGAGCAATTCGGGTTGCCTGTCAAAGGCGGTTCGTGGCTTGTGAAGAAGCTTCTTGATGTCTTTTATTACTCGCTCACGCCCGTTTGCGTTGCCTAATGACTTGTACTGAGTGCGGAAAGCTCCGTTTATATTCTCCTGCTCCGTTTCTTCATCAGTCCACTCGTTCGGCTTTCCCAAAGGCTTCGGCGGTATGAGCTTCTGAACCGTTGCGACAAAGTCCATAAGCATTTTTCCTGCAACAAGGTTTTCCTTTACAACGTCCTTTTCCCATATCACGCCGTTGTATATGTAGAACGACTTTTCCTCGGGCACATAGCACATAAAATCTTTTACAAGCGTTGAGAAAAACTCGGCTGTTCCTATGTCGTCGGCTTTATAATGCTTCACCGTTTCATAATCAAAATCGGGCAAACGGTTGTTATTCTTTTCCTCTGCTTTCGGCTCGTCCGTAACTGCCGCCGCTTGCGGTTTGCGTTCATATGGCTTTGTGCAGAACGTCAGCGCTTCAAGTTTAAATTGTACAGTATCTGCAACAGTTTTTCCTTTGTTTGGCGTTTCACTTCCGTAAATATCGGTAATATCGCATTTGTCTTTAAGGTCAACCCACTCGTCACAAAGGTTGACAATCTTCACCGACTTCGCACAGGGCAACAGCTCGTTTGCTATTGTTTCGGCGTACGCCCTGCCCACCTCGTCATTGTCGGGGACAATTGCAACATTAAGATTGCGGAACAGGCTGTTGTAATTACTGTTCCACTTGTTTTTTGTGTTGCCCTTTGTCGCACCGTTCGGTGCAGAAACCGCCCGAAAATGCAGTTTGTCGGTCATAGTGTCGCAGTCCTTTTCGCCCTCGACTATGTAAACCGTTTCTTCGGGTGGAACATCTGAAAGCAGATTCTGCTTGTACAAAGGCACTTTGCAATTCCCCTTGCCGCTTTGCCAGTTGCCGCTATCGTCCTTGTGTTTCCAACAGAACAACTTTTTCCATTGTCCTTTATCCCATTTATAATAGCGGATTTTCTTGAGCTTGTCCGAATAAATATACTCAACACTCGGCGGCTTTGGTGTGTTATGGTTCAGCTTATCTGTAAATAAATCTTTCATCTCAAGACCGACTGAATTTAATATATCCTCGGTTCGGCACCCTGCAAAGCAGTTGAGAAGTATTTTGCCGTTCTCTTCACTGATTGAAAGGCTCTGCGTGCTGTCGTTGTGACAGGGGCAACGTACCATAAAGCTGTTGTTGCCGTTCGGCTTCGGACTCTGAAAGCGTGATACTATATCATTTAAGTGCAAAGTATCACCGCCTTGCAGAATTCGCCTGATTCCGTTTGAATTCTCGTTATTTTAAATTTGATTGTTTTATCGTTCATAAAAAAATCCTTTCGTAAATTTGAGTATTCCTCACTTATACGACAACATTAGAAAAATTTGCATAAAAATATGCAACTTTTAAAAATTTCAGGATTTTTATTTGCTGATTGAAAGGATTTATCTGATATATTATCCATTTTTAGGTAAATCATAATTCAGCCGAGCGTGGAGTAAAATCAGCTTTTTATATTAATCAGTGTCGGATAATGACCTTTGACGAATTGCAATTATTTGACGCATAAAACAACAGAAAGACCTGACACTCAAGCCAGGTCTTTCTTATTCGTAATCATATAAATCTCAAAATATCTACAAAAACAATAAATAATCGGTACAAGATTGAAACAAAATCTGCTTTCCGATACAGAAAACATCTTGAAACCCCTGATATTTACTGCATTTTATTTATCAAGTGACTTCATTGTCGGGAAGAGGAGAACGTCACGGATTGCGGCGGAATCGGTGAGAAGCATTGTCATTCTGTCAATGCCGAAGCCTATGCCGCCTGTCGGAGGCATACCGATTTCGAGTGCGTTGAGGAAGTCCTCGTCGGTTGTGTTTGCTTCCTCGTCGCCCTGTGCGAGCTGTTCCTCCTGAGCCTTGAAACGCTCCCTCTGGTCAATCGGGTCGTTAAGCTCCGAGTAAGCGTTTGCCATTTCCCAGCCGTTCATAAAGAACTCAAAACGCTCTACATACTCGGGATTGTCGGGCTTTTTCTTTGTGAGCGGTGAAATTTCAATCGGGTGATCCATTACAAATGTGGGCTGAATCATATGCTCCTCGGCAAATTCTTCGAAGAACAGATTGAGAATGTCGCCCTTCTTGTGTCTGTCCTCAAACTCAACGCCCTTTTCCTTGGCAACAGCCTTTGCTTCTTCGTCCGAGTGGATTTCGTTGAAGTCAACGCCCGAATACTTCTTGACTGCGTCAAGCATTGTAATTCGCTCAAACGGCTTGCCCAAGTCCATTTCAACGCCGTTATATGTGATTTTTGTTGTACCGAGAACCTCCTGCGCAACGTGACGGTAGAGGTTTTCGGTCAAATCCATCATTCCGTTATAGTCGGTATAAGCCTGATAAAGCTCCATAAGAGTGAATTCGGGGTTGTGTCTTGTATCAACGCCCTCGTTGCGGAATACTCTGCCGATTTCGTAAACCTTTTCAAGTCCGCCTACGATAAGACGCTTTAAGTAAAGCTCGAGTGAAATGCGGAGCTTCAAGTCCTCGTCAAGCGCATTGAAGTGAGTTTCAAACGGACGTGCCGACGCACCGCCTGCATTTGAAACGAGCATTGGAGTTTCTACCTCCATAAAGCCCTGCGAATCGAGGTATCTGCGGATACTGCCGATGATTTTTGAACGCTTTACAAAAGTATCCTTAACCTCGGGATTCATAATCAAATCAACGTAACGCTGACGGTAACGGAGGTCTGTGTTTGTAAGTCCGTGATACTTTTCGGGAAGCGGCTTGAGCGACTTTGAAAGAAGTCTTACTTCCTTTGCGTGAACGGAAATCTCGCCCATCTGAGTTTTGAAAACAAAGCCCTTTACCTCGACAATGTCGCCGATATCCCACTTTTTGAGGAAGCCGTATTCTTCTTCGCCCAAATCGTCGAACTTTGCAAAAATCTGGATTTTGCCGCTGCGGTCGTGCAAGTCCATAAACGAAACCTTGCCCTTGCCACGCTTTGAGAGCAGTCTGCCTGCAACGCAGACGTCTTTATTTTCGTACTCTTCAAAATTATTCTTTATTGCTTCGGTAAGTGTGTCACGGTCGCTTGTTGTAATTACAAACGGATCCCTGCCTGCCTCTCTGAGTGCGTCAAGCTTTTCATACCTTACCTTGATTACATCGCTTGTATTAGCCTGCTGGGGCTTCTGACTCATATTAACATTCCCTTCACTTTTACAAATCAAACGGAAATAAACCTTACGGCATATTTCCGTTAATTTAATTCTTATTTAGAAATTTCAATAATCTTGATTGCCTGAACGCCGCCGGGAGTTTCAACCTCGACAACGTCGCCTACGCTCTTATCCATAAGTGCTCTGCCGATTGGTGATTCGTCGGAGATTTTGCCCTCTCTGGGATTGGTTTCGTTTGAACCTGAGCCGACAATCTTGTACTTATACTGTTTACCCGTTTTTATCATCTCAATTGTAACAACAGATGTGAGGTGAACGTGCTCGGTTGAGGTGTTCGACTCATCAATAATTACGGCAGTCTTAAGAATAGCCTCGATAGTTGCGATTCTTGCCTCCATAATTGCCTGTTCATTTTTGGCGTCATCATATTCGCTGTTCTCGGACAAGTCGCCGTATGAACGAGCTACTTTGATTTTTTCTGCGATTTCCTTACGTTTTACGTTTTGTAACTCCGCAAGCTCCTCTTCAAGATTTTTAAGACCTTCCGCAGTAAGCATTGTAGGTTTTGCTGCCATTTTTATATCGTCCTTTCGTATTAGGAATTAATTTGCATAAAAAACTGCATATAGATTTATTATATGCGTTTTACCGCCGCTTGTCAAGCAAAACGGTTAAGATAAGCGCAAAGTGATTTTACCGTTTGCGAGGAGGAGTAATTTCGACAAAGCAAAGGCACAATTGAGCCAAGCTCATACTGCGAAGCGAGCGTGTAGAGTGCCGAGCAAAAGTACTCTTCATCAAAATCCTTTGGCTTTAAGAGGTCGAAGCCGTTTGGCATTCTAAGGTGATATTTGTAATAAGCCAAGCCGCTTGACGGGACTTTCGGACAGCCTGTTGTCAGCACAAGCGTTTCCTGCTTAAGCGGCAGTTTTTCTTCAATTACGCAAGGCGCAATTACAAACAGGCGGTCGCGCAATTCGGATATATTTTTTGTGACGACTGCTGACGCTCCAAGCTCATCCATTGCCCTTTCAAGCTCGTACTGATATGAATTGAAATCGTTTGTCACAACCTTGACGTCGGAGCAATGCTTGAGAATATGAAACAAAATATCGTGCGAGTCGCCGTCGGGGTCATAGATTCCCACTTTGAGCATTTCGGGACGAACGCACCCCTCAATTGCACTCAGAGCCATATTGGTGCAGAGCCGCTGTGAAAATGCATTTGAAGAAAATCGTCTGTAACCGCTGTTTTCGGGAAATTTCAGAGTCGGAGAACATACCAGATGATTGCGCTGTGCACCGATTATGCAGTCGATTTTGCCGAGCCTGATTTTTCCGCTGTAGCTTGTATATGTAACCTGCTTTACGCTGACGCCTCTCGCCTTTTTTATTTCAACCTCAACCTTGTCGGTTTTTATAAGATGAAAAAGCTTTTTGATTCCCTTAGGCTTTTCGGGACGGTTTACAGAAAGTGATGTAA
>JBJEOX010000407.1:0-4895 GCA_051880935.1 Ruminococcus sp. | reverse complement strand
ACAGACGACGAGCTTACAAAACAACGTGCGGCAGACGTGCGTGACATAAAAACAGGCGTGCTCAGTATCCTCCTCGGCGTTCAGGAGGTCAAAATCAGCTCAGCACCGTCGGGTACAGTGCTTGTGGCAAAGGAACTTACTCCGTCAATGACGGCAGGAATCAACAAGGATAACATAGTCGGAATTATCACCGAAACGGGCGGAAAAACTTCTCATTCTGCAATCCTTGCAAGAGCACTTGAAATTCCTGCTGTACTCAGCGTTGAAAACGCAGTTTCAAGCCTTACAAACGGTCAGCAGGTAATTGTTGACGGAAGCGAGGGCGTTGTAATTGATTCGCCCGATGAAGTTCAGCTTGAAAATTACACTCAAAAGCGCAATGCGTTTCTTACCGAGCGCAGAGAGCTTGAAAACTACAGAGGAAGAAAAACCGTTTCAGCAAGCGGTGAAGAGTACGAGCTGTTCTGCAACATAGGAAAGCCCGACGACGCCGTAAAGGCTGTTGAGTCAGACGGCGAGGGAGTGGGACTTTTCAGAACAGAATTCCTGTTTATGGACAGAAATTCAATTCCCACAGAGGACGAGCAGTTTGACGCATATAAAAAGGCGGCTCTTATTCTAAAGGATAAATCGCTTATTATCAGAACGCTCGACATCGGCGGTGACAAGGATTTGCCGTATCTCGGACTTGAAAAGGAAGAAAATCCGTTTATGGGTTTCAGAGCAATCAGATATTGCCTGAAAAACCGTGACTTTTTCAAAACACAGCTCAGAGCAATTCTGCGTGCAAGCGCATTCGGTGACATTAAAATAATGTTCCCGCTCATCACAACGGTTGACGAGCTGAGAGAGGGCAAGGCACTTGTTGAAGAGGCTAAGTCAGAGCTTCGAGAGAAAGAAATCAAGTTCAATGAAAATATACAGGTCGGCGTGATGATGGAAACCGCATCAGCCGCAGTAATTGCCGATTTGCTTGCAAAGGAAGCAGACTTTTTCAGCATCGGCACAAACGACCTCACAGGCTACACAATGGCATGCGACAGAGGCAACAGCGACGTATCTTATCTTTATTCGGCACTCCAGCCGAGCGTTCTGCGATTTATAAAGCACATAATAGAGTGCGGTGTGAAAAACGGCATACCCGTTGGAATGTGCGGAGAAGCGGCGGCAAACCGAATGATGATACCGCTTTTGATTTCCTTTGGTCTGACGGAATTCAGCGTTTCTGCTCCGTCAGTGCTCAAGGTCAGAAAAACAATTTCAACGTGGACAAAGAATGAAGCTGACGAGGTAGCCGGAAAGGTTATGTCAATGTCAAGCGAAAAGGAAATTTTTGATTATCTCAAAACAGTAATCTGAAGATAACTCATTTGTTTTTTCATATTACCTCCTAAAATCCTCCCGATTCTTAGCAGTCGGGAGGATTTTTATATTCCGGAAGCTTTGACAATGATTCGATTAATTATTTTTAAATAATGTATTAAGATTGTATTTTAAAATAATGTCTGTTATACTGATATACAAAGAGATTCTAAAGTGATTTTGCAAACGGAAGGAGCGGCACATTATGCTGAGAAGTAAAGAAACAAGAATTCTGAACTTCATATGCGTTATGCTTGTTTTGCTTGCAGGTGTCGCTCGCAGCCTTGGGTACTATTACGGTACTTTCTCATACAACAGCATAATATTTATGTTCTTTACTGCCTCTGCTTTTATCTGGATTTATCAGCTTCAGCGGCGTCTTGTACAGCCTGATGTACGAAGAAATCTGACGTTGTGTGCTCTTATGATGATTTTCTGGATGATGCTGAGGACGATAAAATATGAGTTTTTGCCCGACGGCAGTTTTGCCGTGCGGTATGCGTGGTATCTATACTACATTCCGCAGACGTTTTGCGTGCTGATGATGTTTTTCTCGGTGCTTCACATAGGCAGACCGCAGAACCGCCCGATAAGCCGCCTTTGGAAATTACTGTACATGCCTGCTGTTATAATTACATTGGGCATTTTAACAAACGATTTGCATCAGCTTGCGTTCCGCTTTCCTGACGGTTTTGCAAGCTGGAGTGACAGTGATTACACATACGGTCCGTTTTATTATCTGTCCATATTATGGATTGCCGTACTTTTTGTATCAATTCTTATCATTGTTTTTGTACGGTGTGCCGTACCGGAGAATCGGCGTAAAATCTGGCTTCCAATGATTCCTTTGATTTTAGCGGTTATTTATTGTTTTTCCTATTTTTTTGACGAGGTCGGCTTGCTTGTCAGAACATTCAAAATGCCTGAATTTATGTGCTTTATTTTTGCCGCATTTATGGAGTGCCTTATTTCGGTATATCTGATTCCGTCAAACGACAGCTACGGTGACTTCTGGAATGCGTCCTCAATCGGAGCAGGAATTATGGATAACAACGGAGTAATAAGATACAAATCCGAACAAAGCGTGCCCGTTACCGAGGAACAGATTCGCAACGCAGAAAAGAATACAGTATTTCTTAATTGCGGCAGAGTTTTATTGAAAAGTCACGCAGTACACGGCGGATTTGGCTACTGGACAAAGGATATTTCCGAAATAAACCGTCTTAATTGTGAGCTTGCGGATTTGGGTGATGTATTAACCGAGGAAAACGCTATGCTTGATGCGGAAAACAAGCTTGCGGAAGAACGTATAAGAATTGAACAGCAAAGCAAGCTTTACGATGATATTGCAAAAAGCGTAAGCCCTCAGCTTGATAAAATCAGTATGCTCATCGACAAGCCTGCAAAGAATGATGAGAATTTTGAGCTGAAAATGAAATACGCCTGCGTTCTCTACGCATACATAAAAAGGCTTTCAAATATGCTGTTGCTTTTTCATCAGAACGAATTTATTCCAAGCGGTGAGCTTTGCCTTGCAATAACAGAATCGCTTGAATATGTCCGCCTATGCGGAATAAAGGCTCATTTTGATAATTGCAGAGAAGTTGATTTGAAGGGTGAATATGCACTGCTTGCATATGAAGTGTTTGAGTCCGTACTGGAGACGGGTATTCCAAAAGCAGACGCTATGCTTGTAAATCTTGAAATATCGGCTGATTTTCTGAATTTGCGTATTGAGATGAACAACCCCAATGAAATAATTTCAAAAGATTTTATGAAAGATAAAATTTCTGCTCTCGGCGCAACGCTTGAAACAGAAACAGAGCAAACAACAGAATACGTTTCACTTGTTCTGCCGTTCGGAGGTGAAAGCGTATGCTGACATACTATGAGCTTTCATCCTCGTGGCATATATTCTTTGGCGTGTGTTCTTTGTTTTTGATGGTTGCAGCTGTATTAATCCTTGTAAATGTCTGCGTTCTGCGTTTGCGCAAAAGGTACATTTTGCTGTCAGCAGTGCTTTTTCTTGAAGTTATGTTTATGCTTCAGGGAGTTGCCGATGTGTGCCTTAACACAATACAAGGACAACCATTTTACTTGTTTTCTGACATAATAGGCAATATGCCTCTTTTTGCAGTAGTGCTCCGGTTTGTTTTTTCTGCCGTTTGCGAAGCTGTGTTCCTTGTTTATATACGCCACGTTAAGAAAAATATCCTGACTGCCGGAGCAATCAAAGAAAGCCTTGACGCCTTGCCTGACGGGGTATGTTTTTATCGTTCTGACGGTCAGCCGATGCTTGTAAATAAGCAGATGAATAAAATCAGCGGCGAGCTTTTCGGTACAGAGATAATGAACGCCGAAAGCTTTTTCAGCAATCTTAAGCTGAATAACTCCAACGGCAAAGCAAAGATTATCAGCACCGAGCCTACGCTTGTAATTCAGTCTGATGAAAAGGTCTGGGATTTTCGCAGTAATACGCTTTCTGTCGGAAAATCAGAAGTGCAGGAGCTTGTCGCCTATGACGTAACCGAGCAGTACACTCTCAATCGGGAGCTTGATTTGAGAAACAAAAGGTTGAGCAGCATTAATGAGCGCTTGCGCAAGTACAGCAACGATGTCGAACGCATCACAACTGAAAAAGAGATACTCAATGCAAAGATGAGGGTGCACGACGACATTGGCCGTTCACTTCTTGCTTTCCGCTCGTATCTTGCAAAGCCGAAGTCACAGCGTGACATAGAAAATGTACTGCTTTTGTGGAGGTACACCATATCGGTAATGAAAAAAGAGACTGTGTCCGAAGCTAAAAGCAACGACTGGGATTTGCTTTTAAAGGCGGCAAAGGCTGTAGATGTCACTGTTGAGCTGAATGGTGAGCTGCCCGAAAAGGGCGATTTAAGACACGCTCTGATTGCTTCTCTGCACGAATGTCTGACAAATACAGTAAAGCACGCAAAGGGGAACCGATTGTTTATGAATATTCAGTCAGACGATTCCTCTGTTATGGCAGAAATTACAAATAACGGCATTCAGCCTGAGGGCGAGATAAAGGAAACAGGCGGCTTGAAAAACCTGCGTCGTACGGTAGAATCGGCAGGAGGAGTTATGACTGTAAAGACGAAACCACGTTTTCGGTTAGTTTTAAGATTTGAAGGAGAAGAGTAAAATGCCAAAAACAAAAGTAATGATTGTGGACGACCAGTTTGTTTCACGTCAGCTCTTTGAGATGTATCTGGAATCCTCAGAAAATTATGAGTTGGCATATTCCTTAGAGTCTGCTATATTCGCCGATACATTTGTGCTGAAGAATGAAATAGACCTTGTGTTAATGGATATTCTGATGAGCGACGGCTCAAACGGCCTTGACGCCGCCGCAAGAATCAAGAAAAACTGTCCCGAAACAAAAATAATCGCCGTCACTTCAATGCCCGAGGTTTCGTGGATAAAAAGAGCACGTCAGATAGGAATTGAAAGCTTCTGGTACAAGGAAGTGTCAAAGGAAACAATTCTTGACGTTATGGACAGAACAAGAT
>JBJEOX010000406.1:0-4904 GCA_051880935.1 Ruminococcus sp. | reverse complement strand
GTGGCAATAGTCGGTAAGACCGTTGATAATCGGAATTGAGCCGTACTCTGCAAGAGCCTCAACCTCGCTCTGCTCAAAGGTTCTTATCATTATTCCGTCGAGAAAACGTGAGAGCACACGGGCTGTATCCTCAACAGGCTCACCTCTGCCAATCTGCAAATCGTTTGACGACAAAAACAGCGGGTAGCCGCCGAGCTGAGTCATACCAACCTCAAAGGACACACGGGTACGGGTGCTTGATTTTTCAAAAATCATACCGAGAGTTTTGCCCTTTAACAGCTTATGCTCAATGCCGTGCTTCTGCTCGTATTTGAGCTGGTCGGCAAGGTTAAGAGTGTTGATGATTTCTTCCGTTGACCAGTCCTCAAGTTTAAGTAAATGCTTCATTTCAATCATTCTCCTTTAGTGTATTTTCCAGTATTTTTAGTGCCTCATCGATTTCTTCGTATGTAATCACAAGCGGAGGCAACATTCTTAACAAATCCTTTGCGGTGATGATGAGCAGTCCGTTTTCAACGCACTTTACGGCTATGTCGTGGGCGTTGCCGCTTTCAAGCTCAATGCCTATCATAAGTCCCATTCTGCGGACGTTCTTAACGTTTTCAAGCTTTGAAACCTTTTCTTCAATATATGCGCCCTTTTTGTTCACCTCGTCAAGAAAACCGTCGGCAGTTATCGTGTCGAGCACGTAATTTGCGCCTGCGCACACAACCGGATTTGCACCGAAGGTTGTGCCGTGAGTTGAGGGCGACATAACGTCACTGAGCTTGTCAGCGCACATACAAAGACCAATCGGAAGTCCGCCGCCGAGTCCCTTTGCAACGGTCACAAGGTCGGGCAGGATTTCGTAATTTTTAAAAGCGAACAGCTTTCCTGTTCTGCCTATACCCGTCTGAACCTCGTCGACGATTACGAGGATATCGTTTTCGTTGCAGAACTTCACGAGCGACTGAACGTAGTCCTTATCGAGAATATTCACGCCGCCCTCGCCCTGAATAAGCTCGAGCATAACTGCGCAGGTGTTCTTGTTTACGGCGTTTTTCAGAGCGTTCATATCGCCTGCTTCAACGTACGAAAAGCCCTCGGTGAACGGAAAAAAGTAGTTGTGAAAAACGTCCTGTCCTGTTGCGGAAAGCGTTGTCACCGTTCTGCCGTGAAAGGAATTTTTCAGCGTTATAATCCCGTTTCTGCCCTCGCCGTACTTGTCAAAGCTGTATTTACGTGCGATTTTGATTGCGCACTCGTTAGCCTCCGCACCGCTGTTGCCGAAGCAGACCTTTGACATTCCCGTAAGAGTGCAGAGCTTTTCGGCAAGGTTGCTTGCCTGCTCGCTGTAAAAGTAGTTTGACATATGCTGAATTGTGCCTGCCTGCTTTGTTACAGCATCAACCCAGCCGTCGTTGCAGTAGCCGAGGCTGTTCACGCCGATACCCGAGGAAACGTCAATGTATTTTTTGCCGTTTTCGTCATAGGCAACTGCGCCCTTGCCGCTTTTGAGTGCAACGTCATACCTGCCGTAGGTATGCATTATATATTTTAAATCTTTTTCCTTTGTATTCAAAAGTATCATTCCCCTATTTTATCATTGTCAAACGAGTAGACAAACACGTCCTCACGTTTGTTGAATCCGAAATCACGCCAGAAGCTCTGACCTGTTTCGTTGTTCTGATAGCAGAAAATATGCGTCTTGTCTATTCCCTGCGACTTTATCATCTCAATAGCCTTTTGGGCAAGGGAATGACCTATGCGCTTGCGTCTGTACTCGGGAAGAACAGCCATATGGTGGATAAATCCACGTCTGCCGTCGTGACCTGCAAGCACCGTTCCAACGATTTTGCCGTCGATTACGGCTACCTGACTCATACCCTTGTTGTGACTGAGATAACGCTCCATCTGACCTCGTTCGTCAGCCTTTGACAGCGCACGCTTTGAGGTAGTCTGCCACATTGCGTAAACCTCGTCGTAATCGTCAATTGTCATTTCTCTGATAACCATTTTTACTCCAAAATATTATTTTGTAAATTGTTAATTAATAGAACATTGTGCCGATACCCTCGTCGCTGAACAGCTCGAGCAGGATTGAATGTTCAAGTCTGCCGTCAATGATGTGCGCACGGTTTACGCCGTTTCTGACAGCCTCAACGCAACAGTCTATTTTCGGAATCATTCCGCCCTTTATGATACCGTCACGCTTGAGCATAGGAACCTCGCTGACGTTTACAACGGAGATGAGTGAATCATCATCGTTTACGTCACGCAGAAGTCCTCTGATATCGGTCATAAGAATAAGCTTTTTTGCACCGAGCTTTGCGGCAATCTGAGCCGCTGCAAGGTCGGCGTTTATGTTATAGACATTGCCGTCATAGCCGCCTGCAACAGTTGCAACAATCGGAATGTAGCCGTTCTGCATTGCGTTATTAAGCGGAGCAGGATTAACCTCCTTGATTTCGCCGACATAACCGAGGTCAACGCTTGAAATCAGCTTTTCAGCCATAAGAAGTCTGCCGTCAAGTCCGCAGAAGCCGAGTGCCTTGCCGCCGTGACTTTCAAGGAGCTGAACAAGGCTCTTGTTCACCTTGCCCGCAAGCACCATCTGAACAATGTCAATCGTTTCCTTGTCGGTAACACGCATACCGTTTTCAAAGCGGCTCTCCTTGCCGACTGCGTCGAGCATTGCGTTGATTTCGGGGCCGCCGCCGTGAACGAGGACAACGTTGATTCCGACAAGCTGCATAAGCACCAAGTCGCTCATTACGGCAGATTTTAAATCCTCGTTAATCATAGCGTTGCCGCCGTATTTTACAACGATAGTTTCGCCGGCGTATTTTTTTATGTAAGGCATTGCCTGTATTAAGACTTTTGCTCTTTTTGAGGTATCCATTATTTGACCATTCCTTTTTAGTCCGTTATATAAGTCAGTTATTAAATAAAACTCGGTATTTCGTGATAAGTTATAAAATATAACTATCTATCTTTTCGACCATAATTCCGAATTACGCATTACGCATTCCGAATTAAGTTCTGTAATCTCCGTTAATCTTTACGTAATCATATGTGAGGTCGCAGCCGTAGGCTTCGGCTTTTCCGTCGCCGTCATTCAGTGATACGAGAATATTTATCTCCTTTTCAAGCAGAATTTCCTTTGCTTTTTCTTCGGAAAATTCAACGCCTGCGCCGTCCTTGCAGACAAGGATTTCACCCTTATTTGACTTGAACGAAACGTCAACCTTTTTAATGTCCACGTCAGCTCCGCTGTAGCCGATTGCGCAGAGCACCCTGCCCCAGTTTGCGTCTGCACCGAACATAGCCGCTTTTAAAAGGCTTGAACAGATTATGCTCTTTGAAACGGTTACTGCGTCTTTCTTTGTCTTTGCTCCGTCAACGGTGCAGACAAGCAGCTTTGTTGCGCCCTCGCCGTCACCGGCAAGCTGTTTTGCAAGCGACTTGAAAGCTTCGGTCAAGCCTTCAACAAAGATTTTGTAGTCCTCATTTTTTTCGGTTATCGGCTCGTTGCCTGCAAGTCCCGACGCCATAATTGCAAGGGTGTCGTTTGTTGAGGTGTCGCCGTCAACGCTTACCATATTGTAGCTGTCCGCCACAGCCTCGCGCAGAGCCTCTTCAAGCATTTCAGCCGAAACAGCCGCATCGGTTGTAACAAATGAAAGCATTGTTCCCATATTTATGTGAATCATTCCGCTGCCCTTGGCAATTCCGCCGACGGTTACCTTTTTGCCGCCGAGAGTCATCTCCATAGCCATTTCTTTTTTGACGGTGTCGGTTGTCATAATTGCCTCGGCGGCGTTTGTTCCGCCGTCCTTTGAGAGCTTGCCCTTCATCATTTGTGCGCCCTTAATGACAGGCTCAATAGGCAAAGGCTGACCGATTACACCCGTTGAAGCAACAATTACGTCATCGGGACTTACCGACAGAGTTTCTGCCGCAATATCGCACATTTTTTCGGCGACATCAATGCCGTCTGCGTTACAGGTATTTGCATTGCCCGAATTGACAATAACAGCCTGTGCAATGCCGTTTGCAAGGTGCTTTTTAGTTACCTGAATTGTGGAGCTTTTTACAAGATTTTTAGTGTAAACCGCCGCCGCAGTACAGGGCTTTTCGCAGTAAATAAGCGCAAGGTCACGCTTTGTTGTGTTTGACGGCTTGATTGAGGCACACACACCCTGAGCGGTAAAGCCGAGGGGTGAAGTTACGGTGCCGTCAATAAATTTAAAATTTTTGTTTTCCATATGTATCAGTCCAAATATAGATTTTTTGATTTTCCGTGCTAACTATCAGAAAGCAGGCGGTACAATTACAAGTCCTGTTGTTTCGTCAAGTCCGAAGATTATATTCATATTCTGGATTGCCTGACCTGCCGCACCCTTGACCATATTATCAATGCACGAGCAGAAAATCAAAGTGCCCGTTCTCTCGTCGCAGTGAAGTGATATGTCGCAGTAATTTGAACGCGCAACGTTTCTTATCTGCGCCGAAACACCGAGTTTTTCAATTCTCACAAACTGCTCGTCTTTATAAAATTCTTCGTACATCGAATGAATTTCGGCAATTGTCTTTTCTGTTTTGGCTTTTGCATAAATTGTTTCCTCGATTCCGCGGTTCACCGGGAGAAGATGAGGCACGAACAGTAAATTTATTTTTTCGCCTGAAGCGTATGATAAAGTCTGTTCGATTTCTGGCGTGTGTCTGTGTGAGCCAACTTTGTATGCGGAAATTGATTCGTTCGCCTCGGGATAGTGTGTGTTCTGGGTCAGACCGCGTCCTGCGCCGGTTACTCCGGATTTAGCGTCGATTATGATTCCGTCTTTATCGATGAGCCCCATTTTCAGCGCCGGATATAATGCAAGTGACGCAGCTGTCGGATAGCACCCGGGATTTGCAATAAT